>NZ_JARHXC010000256.1:0-4018 GCF_029222405.1 Microbacterium sp. Kw_RZR3
GGCTCCGAGATTGCGGATTCTGGGATCACGCTATCGGGTGCCGGTACCGCTGCACGGTAGCCCCCGAGCCGAACTCCCACCGCTCGACGAGCTCGAGCCGTTCGCCGGTCCTTTCAAGAAGCCGAGGGCCCCGCCCCGCCACAACCGGACGCGCCGAGCGCCTGGAGCGGTACGAGCGTTGGGGTAGATCGCATTACCTCACGGACGCGCAGCTTTAGGCACCTCGACGGCGAGGAAGGTCGCGACCAGACCAAGCAGGCTTCCGGTGATGCGGCACTGCCACCTCGTCCAGGTGGGGCGTGTGTGGAGGAAGCGAGCGATCAACCCCGCAGCAATGACGATGGTGGCATTCACGGTGAGGCTGACCAGGATTTGGATGCCGCCGAGCGCGAAGCCCTGGGCTACGGCATAACCGACGCGTGAGTCGATGAATTGCGGGATCAACGCCAGGTACATGACGGCGGCCTTCGGATTCAGCAGGTTCGTGACGAGCCCCATACGGAACAACTTCCCCCTGGAATCCTGCGCAAGGGCGCGGGTTTCGAACAGCCCGGTCCCGCCCGGGCGCAAGGTCCGCCAGGCCAGGTAGGCGAGATAGGCGACACCCGCGGCTTTGAGGCCGACGTAAAGCCACGGGACGACCACGAAGACGACGGCGAGTCCCAGGTTGGCCATGGTCATGTAGACGAGGAATCCCACCCCGGTGCCGGCGAGCGATACCAGGCCAGCGGCCCGCCCCTGGGCGATACTCCGCGAGACGAGGTAGATCATGTTGGGGCCAGGCGTGAGCACCATGACCAGCGCCGCCAGGGCCATCCCGCCCGCCGCGCTCCAGGAAATGAGACCAATCAGCATCGCGCCAGCGCCGTCCGTCCGTGAGTCCTCACCACGGTGGCGTAACGGTATTATGCATCTCAACCCTTACAGCGGGACCCGGTGCTGGCGCCCCGCTGGCGCATGCTGATGCGCAAACGTGCCGCGGCTACTCGGTCGACGCGCCGGCCCCCGGGCTCTGAACCGGCCGATACCGCTGCACGGTAGCCCCCGAACCGAACTCCCACCGTTCGACGAGCTCGAGCTTCAGCTCCACGCCATCGAGCAGCCGCGGTACGCGACCGGCGATCACCGGATGCACGACGAACGTGTACTCGTCGATGAGCCCCGCCTCGGCGAGCGCCGCTGGCAACCGAACTCCGCCGAGCGAGATGCCCCGCCCCGGCCGCTCCTTCAGCCGCCGCACAGCCTCGACGACATCGCCGTCGAGAAGCTCAGCGTTCCAGTCGACCGCGTCGAGAGTCGCGGATGCCACCACCTTCCGCATCGGATCCATGACCTCCGAGAAGGCCACCTCACTGGCATCCATCCAGTCCGGCCACTCCCCCGAGTCGGGCTTGCGCCACGCGCCCTGCATCAGCTCATACGTCACGCGTCCGTAGAGGAGTGTGTCAGAGCGACGGAGCTCGTCGGTCCAGAACGCCATCGACTCCTCGTCGGGTGGGAGGCCCTCCTCGTGCGAGCAGCAGCCGTCGAGGGTGACGTTGATGGCGTAGCGGAGGGGCTGGGTCATGGAGGTCTCCTTCGACCTGGGCGGGAATGGGGTCAGGGTACTGGTGCTAGAAGTTTTCCGTGTAGATCCGGTCTGGCCCCGTCCTGCGTTACGGTCGCAGCGTGACCAGTGAACGTGTTCGAGAAGCGCTGTCCGAGTTCGTTCGCGAGCGTGACTGGGGGCAGTTTCATACGCCGGCAAATCTGGCGAAGAGCATCTCGATCGAAGCTGCCGAGCTTCTCGAATGCTTCCAGTGGAACGACGAGGCCGACGCCGCGCGCGTCCGGGAGGAGCTGGCGGACATCGTCACCTACTGCATCCTTCTCTCAGAGAAAATCCGAGTCGATCTCGACGAGATCGTCCTCGAGAAGCTCGCCGTGACACGTGCCAAGTACCCGGTCGAGACTGCGAAGGGGCGGAGCACGAAGTATGACGCCCTCTGAGATCGAACGGCTGGAATTCACGGGCTCAGCCATCTCGACATGGGCGTCCGATGACGAGCGCCGAAGAAATTGGCCGGTCGTCTATGTTCTCGACAACGCGGGTTCTATCGGATCCCCTTCTGTCTACGTGGGAGAGACGGTCAGCGCTGCATCCCGCATGCGTCAGCACCTTCAAAGCCCGTCGAAGGCGGGTTTTCGTCGCGTGCGCGTCGTCATCGACGACACCTTTAACAAGTCGGCCTGTCTCGACCTGGAATCACACCTGATTCGTTGGCTCGCTGGGGATGGTCAGTTCGCCGTCCTCAACGGCAACGAAGGGATCATTGACGCCCAGTACTACGCGCGCGAGCAGTACCGCGAGAGCTTCCGGGACATCTTCGAGCAGTTGAGGTCCGAGGGGGTTTTCCAACGCAGCATCCCGGAGATCGAGAACACTGACCTCTTCAAGCTCTCACCGTTCAAAGTTCTCACGAGAGAGCAGGCGATCGCCGTCGAGCAGATCGTCGAATCGCTGTTGGACGATGTCGCCAGCGGGGCGCGATCGAGCAGCGTGGTCGAGGGCAATCCTGGGACTGGGAAAACCATCGTTGCCATCTACTTGATGAAGCTGCTTGCGGACATCCGAGAATTCGAGGACAGCGATGAGATCGAACCTGATTCACTCTTCTCCGAGTTCTTCGTTCCCGAGAACCGAGAACTCCTGAGATCGGTTCGCGTTGGTCTCGTTGTACCTCAGCAGTCACTTCGCGAATCGATCAAGAAGGTTTTCGAGAAGACACCCAAGATCAGCGAAAACCAAGTTCTGAGTCCGTTCGATGTGGGCAAGTCACAAGAACCCTTCGACCTACTCATCGTCGACGAGACGCATCGGCTCAATCGGCGGGCGAACCAATCCTCGGGGGTGCGGAACCGAGACTTTGCCGAGATCAACCGCAGGCTTTTCGGATCCGATGACGTGAACAAGACCCAGCTCGATTGGATCCGGGCCCAGAGTCGTCATCAGATTCTTCTCATCGATGAGCGGCAGGCCGTGCGGCCTGCCGACCTGTCACGTGAGTCGCTCTCAGCCGAGATCGCCGAAGCGCAGCGAGCCCATCGACGCTTCCCGCTCGCGAGGCAGATGCGAGTTCGTGCAGACGCCGATTACATCGGATTCGTCCGGGCGATGCTACGCGGTGACGTCCAACCAGGAACCCGCCCGGACTTCGGTGAATACGATCTGCGCTTCTTCACAAGCGTTGTGGAGATGCAGGACGCCATCCGAGAGCGCGAGCGTGAGGCAGGTCTGGCGCGATTGGTCGCGGGGTACGCATGGGATTGGAAGACGCGTGGCAATAAGCCTGGGTATGACTTCGAGATCGAGGGTACCCAGTTCACATGGAACCGTACGGACAAGGATTGGATCAATTCCCCCGGCTCGACGCGCGAAGTGGGGTCCATCCACACGGTTCAGGGGTACGACCTCAACTACGCGGGCGTCATCGTCGCGGACGACCTGCGATATGACGCGAAGAACGACCGGGTGACTGTGAGCCGTGAGGCGTATCGCGACAGGAAGGGAAAGGAGAATCTCCGGACGCTGAAGAGGAACACCACCGACGAGGATCTCCTGGAACTGATCCAGAACATCTATGGGGTGCTTCTCACGCGCGGTGTCTTGGGGACATACATCTACGTCTGCGATCCAGCCCTTCGCGAGTACATTCAGTCGGCGCTAGCCCCGCCTCCTGCATAGAGGCGCTCACGTTCTACCAGTCCGTCTTCGGTGGCCACCTCGTGATCAACACGTACGCCGATCTCGGGATGCCTGCCGAGATCCTAGGCTCCGACAAGGTCGTCTTCGGCGTGGTCGCCTCCAAGAACGGATTCCGCGTGATCGCGAACCCCAATCTCAGTACCCGCTGGCGGGAGGGCGCCGACGGGAACGAGGTCGACAACACCTCCGTCCGCGGCGGCGGCGAAACGGCTACACCGATTACCCGTTCTTCCAGGACTGAACTCCGGATTCCAGGGCCTCGCGCACCCCTTT
>NZ_JARHXC010000257.1:0-10449 GCF_029222405.1 Microbacterium sp. Kw_RZR3
GGGATCGTTTCCTACGGCACCCACACGAAAGGCCCGCCACACCGCCTGTGGCGGTGAGTCGGGCCTTTTGAGGGGCTGACGGGAATCGAACCCGCGCTGTCTGCTTGGGAAGCAGAAGTTCTGCCATTGAACTACAGCCCCGGATGCCTTGCGGCAACCCGGCCAGCATAACAGCGTCTGCGTCGCGCGCCGGCGGCGTCCCATGGCATCCCTCGCCGAAACCGCAGGCGATCTTCAAGATCGCGCCCAGCAGACGCGGTGTCGGCGCAGCGGGCACGTCACGCGACGACACGGCCGGACCCCGCGCTCTAGGCTGGCCTCGTGCTGCTCTCCGATCGCGACATCCGAGCCGAACTCGCCTCCGGACGCCTGGGGCTCGACCCCTTCGACCCCGCCATGGTGCAGCCGTCGAGCGTCGACGTGCGGCTCGATCGGTACTTCCGGCTGTTCGACAACCACAAGTACCCCTTCATCGACCCGGCCGAAGACCAGCCCGAGCTGACCCGTCTGATCGAGGTCGACCCCGACGAGCCGTTCATCCTGCACCCGGGCGAGTTCGCGCTCGGCTCGACGTTCGAGCGGGTCTCGCTGCCCGACGACGTCGCGGCGCGTCTCGAGGGCAAGTCGTCGCTCGGGCGCCTCGGCCTGCTCACGCACTCGACCGCCGGGTTCATCGACCCGGGTTTCTCGGGTCACGTCACCCTCGAGCTCTCGAACGTCGCGACCCTGCCGATCAAGCTCTGGCCCGGCATGAAGATCGGGCAGGTCTGCTATTTCCGCCTGACCTCGCCCGCCGAGAGCCCCTACGGTTCCGGCCCCTACGGCAACCGCTATCAGGGGCAGCGCGGCCCGACCGCTTCGCGCTCGGCGCTGAACTTCCACCGCACCGACGTCGGCGCGACCGACGCGGGTTCCGCCGGACGCTGAGCAACACGCGAACAGCCCCATCGAGTCGAGCTCGGTGGGGCTGTTCGCTGCGCGGCGCGTGCCGCGCCATAAACGCGATCCACGCACAGAAACACGATGTGCACGTGTTTCTGGTCGCGGAGAGCGTTTATCGGTGATCATTCGGATGCCGAGGGCTCACCGGATGCCGAAGCCTCGCGGCCGCGGACGAACCCGGCGTCGAAGCCGCGCTCGAAGGCACGCTGCGCCGCGCGGTGGGCGCGGTGCGAGCCGCCGTGATGGTGCTCGCCGCCGTGGTGCGCGCCGTGGCCGTGTCGGCCGAAGCCGTGCTCGCCGCGCGCGAACCCGTCGTGGTGGCGGAGTCGACCGTGGCCGTGCTCACCGTGCTCTGCACGCTCCGACCCGGTGCGCTCGCCGCGCTCGAACCCGGCGTGGTCGCCGTGCCCGCGGAATCCGGGGCCGAAACCGCGGCCGAAGCCCCGGCCGGCGCCGGGACCGAACGCAGGCCCGAAGCCGGGGCCGAAGCCGCGTCCGCCGCGGAACCCGCGGGGCCCGGAGTCCGTGGCATCCACCCCGAGGGCGTCCGCGACGGCATCGACCGAGGCGCTGAGCTGGGCCAGCTCGTCGGCGGGCAGGTCGGCGAGGATCGACGCGCGGTCGGCGTCCACACGGTCGAGGATCGCGCGTCCCTCGTCGGTCAGCGTCCATGCGTCGTCGGTCCGGGCGATCCAGCCGCGCTCGGCGAGAGCGGCGACGCGCTTGCCGCCGCGGGAGATGCGGTCGCTCACCCAGGGGGCGTCGAGGCGACCGTCGATGACGCTGAGGATCGCGATGGTCCGCGGGTCGAGGTCGCTCGCGCGGAGCTGCTCGAACAGGCGGTGGTGCAGTGCATGGCTCACCGCGCTCAGGCGATGGGCGAGGCTGCGGGCATCAAGAGAAGAAGAGGTGTTCATGGGGTGTCCTTTCGTGCGACGGGATATCCGTCGATGTATGTCATGTGACAACGAATGTACTGTGACATGTATTCCGAATGCTTGTCAAGCGACATGTAAAATTCCCTCGTGACCTCCGATCCCGCCGACGACATCGCCGCCGCTCTCGCGAAGCTGCGCGGGCGACGCCCGCGTCCCCCTTTCGGTCCGGACGAGCATCACCACCACCCCCACTCCCACGGAGGGCCGTGGGGCCGCGGAGCGCCGCCGTGGGCGGATCCCGCGCACGGACGCTTCGGTGGACCCGCGCGCCTGCGCCTGCTGGACGCCCTGGTCGCGGCATCCGACGCCCTGTCCGTCAGCGAGATCGCCGAAGCGGTGGGTGTGGATCAGCCGCGCGCTTCGCGCCTTGTGCAGCAGGCGACGCAGATGGGTCTCGTCGCGCGAGAGCCCGACCCCGACGACGCCCGCCGCACCCGCGTGCGCCTCACCCCCGAGGGCGAGAAGCTCATCTCGAGCTTCCGCGGAAGGCGACGGGATGCCGTGCGCTCCGCGCTCGAGTCGTTCACCGAGGCCGAGCGCGCCGATTTCGCGCGTCTGCTGGCGAAGTTCGCCGAGGCCTGGCCGCGCGACTGAGTCCGCGGCATCCGGAGTCGTCCGCGCGGCGCGGGCGAAACTCCTGAAGAATCGCGGGCGGCACTGACGTCTGCCGCGAGATCACACGGACATCCCCGACAGCGGTGCGGGAAAGTCAGGAGTTTCGCACGCTCCGCGCCGCCCGACCGCAACGCGCCGTTCCGCACCGCGCCGCGCACGAAGCCAGCGCGGCGGCTCAGACGATCGCGGCCGGCTTCGCCTTCACCGGGAGCAGCAGCACCAGGCCGACGGCGAGGATCAGCACGATCCCCAGGATGCCGAGTCGCGTGTCGCCCGTCAGCCCGACGAACAGGGCGAACAGGCCGGGGGCGAGGAACGACACCGCGCGTCCGGTGGTCGCGTAGAGGCCGAAGATCTCACCTTCGCGGCCCTCCGGTGCGACGCGCGCGAGGAACGACCGGCTCGCCGACTGCACCGGACCGACGAAGGCGCACAGGCCGAGGCCCACGATCCAGAACCCGGTCTGTGACGTTCCGATGAAGAGCATCGCCGCGCCGAGCACGATCAGGCAGATCAGCGAGGCGGTGATCACGCGTTTCGGTCCGAAGCGGTCGTCGAAGCGTCCCGCCGCGAACGTGCTCAGCCCCGCCACGACGTTCGCCGCGACGGCGAAGTAGAGCACCTCGGTCGAGCTGAAGCCGAACACCTGCGCCGCGATGATCGCGCCGAACGTGAAGACGCCGGTCAGGCCGTCGCGGAACACCGCGCTCGCGACGAGGAAGAGCGGCACCTGCCGGCTGTCGCGCCAGAGCGACCGCAGCGTGTTCCACAGAACGACGTACGAGCGGAAGAATCCCACCCGCACCTCGCGTCGCTGCGCCGGGATCTCGGGCACGCGCAGAAGCACCGGGATCGCGAACACGGCGTACCAGAGGGCGGATGCCAAGATCGCGAGCCGGATGTTCAGGCCGCCGTCTTTCGACACGGCGAGGAGGCCACCGGCATCCGGATTCCCGAAGCTCTGGATGAACAGTACGAGGAGCAGGATGAGCAGCACGATTCCGCCCACGTACCCCATGCCCCAGCCGAAGCCCGAGACGCGGCCGATGTTCTCGCGCGTCGAGACCTGCGTGAGCATCGCGTAGTAGTTGACGCTGGCGAACTCGAAGAAGACGTTCCCGACGGCGATGAGCGTCGCGCCGAGGATGAGATACGCGGGCGTGCCCTCGACGAACACCATGGCGGCCATCGCCAGCACGACCAGGCCCGTGTTCACGCCGAGCCAGAGTTTGCGGCGTCCGGTGCCGTCGGAGCGTTGGCCGAGCACGGGGGCGACCAACGCGACCACGATGCCGGCGAACATCAGCGCCAGACCGACGACGCTCGCGTTCTCGGCGAGGGCGTGCACGAGCGCGGGGTCGTCGTCGTTGCCGTTCGCGGCGGCCACGATCGCCGGGTCGACGAAGAGCTCGCTCGCGAGGTACGTGCTGAACACGAACGTCGTCACGACCGCGTTGAAGGCGGCCGAACCCCAGTCCCAGAGGGCCCAGGCGATGACCGGGCGGCGGGTCGAGACGTTCGGCGAGGCGGTCCCGGGGGAAGGCATGTCGGTCACGCTAGGGTCCTTCGGTGAACGCCCGGTGCGCCGGGAGACAGCCGCGCCGGCGTCGGCGCGCGCGTTCAGGTTATCCTTCGGCCCGCGCGGGACAGCGGAGCGGACTACCGTGGAGTCATGGCATCCGAAATCCCCGTCGACTCCGCTGAGGCTGAGACCACCCCCGAGAAGCTCACCTTCGCCGATCTGGGACTGGATGCCGCCGTGCTCAAGGCCCTGAAAGACGTCGGGTACGAGACCCCGTCCGCCATCCAGGCCGCCACGATCCCCGTGCTGCTGCAGGGGCGCGACGTCGTCGGTCTCGCCCAGACGGGCACCGGCAAGACCGCGGCCTTCGCGCTGCCGGTGCTGTCGCAGATGGAGACGGGGCACAAGAACCCGCAGGCGCTCGTCCTCGCTCCGACCCGCGAGCTCGCGCTGCAGGTATGCGAGGCGTTCGAGAAGTACGCCGCGCACATCAAGGGCGTCTCGGTGCTGCCCGTCTACGGCGGTCAGGGCTACGGCCAGCAGCTGTCGGCGCTGCGCCGCGGCGTCGACGTGATCGTCGGCACCCCCGGTCGCATCATGGACCACCTCGACAAGGGCACGCTCGACCTGAGCGAGCTGAAGTTCCTCGTGCTCGACGAGGCCGACGAGATGCTCAAGATGGGCTTCGCCGAAGACGTCGAGACGATCCTCGCCGACACCCCGTCGACCAAGCAGGTCGCGCTCTTCTCGGCGACGATGCCGGCGCAGATCCGCCGCATCTCGGCGCAGTACCTCAACGACCCCGAAGAGATCACGGTCAAGACCAAGACCACGACGTCGGCGAACATCACGCAGCGCTACCTCGTGGTGTCGTACCAGCAGAAGATCGACGCGCTCACGCGCATCCTCGAAGTCGAGAACTTCGAGGGCATGATCGTCTTCACCCGCACGAAGAACGAGACCGAGACGGTCGCCGAGAAGCTGCGCGCCCGTGGCTACACCGCCGCCGCGATCAACGGCGACATCGCCCAGGTGCAGCGCGAGCGCACGGTCAACCAGCTGAAGAGCGGCAAGCTCGACATCCTCGTCGCCACCGACGTCGCCGCCCGAGGCCTCGACGTCGAGCGCATCAGCCACGTCGTCAACTACGACCTGCCGATCGACACCGAGTCGTACGTGCACCGCATTGGCCGCACGGGCCGCGCGGGCCGCACCGGAGACGCGATCAGCTTCGTCACCCCGCGCGAGCGCCGCATGCTCACCGCGATCGAGAAGGCCACGCGCCAGCCGCTGACCGAGATGTCGCTGCCGAGCGTCGACGACGTCAACGCCACGCGCCTGACCCGCTTCGACGACGCGATCACCGCGGCCCTCGAAGACACGGCGGCGATCGCGACCTTCCGCGACGTCGTCGCGCACTACGTCGCGCACCACGACGTTCCCGAGGCCGACGTGGCCGCGGCCCTCGCCGTCGTGGCGCAGGGCGATACGCCGTTGCTGCTCGAGGAGGAGACGATCCAGCAGCCGCGATTCGATCGCGACCGCGCGGACCGCCCGGCCCGCGAGCCGCGCGAGGGCGGCGACCGGCGCAGCAGCGGCGGACGCTTCGCGACGTACCGCATCGCCGTGGGCCGTCGCCAGCGAGTCGAGCCGCGCCAGATCGTCGGCGCTCTCGCGAACGAGGGGGGCCTGCGCCGCAACGACTTCGGGGCGATCCAGATCCGCCAGGACTTCTCGCTCGTCGAGCTCCCCGCCGACCTCTCGCGCGACACGATCAACCGCCTCGCCGACACCCGCATCTCGGGCCAGCTGATCGACCTGCGGCTCGACCAGGGTGGTCGCTCCGCGAAGCGCAGCGACCGGCCGCAGCGCCGCGACCGCGACCGCGACTGAGCCTCTGACCGGCCGCCGCGCCGGGCCCGCGGCATCCGTTCGACGCCCCCGCTGCCCTTCTGGGCGCGGGGGCGTCGGTGTCGTGCGCCGGCAATGACCTGACCGCTGAGGGCGTGTCCCACTTTGTGCAGTTCGAAGGCCCTGCGGCTGCACATAGTGGGACGTCTGAGCGTTGGGCGGGGCCGTGGCCGTTGGGCGTGTCCCACTTTGTGCGGTTTGGTGGCCCTGCGGCTGCACATAGTGGGACATCTGAATGCGCAAGTTGCGCGCCGAAGTTGAGCCAATTCATATCAAGTCTCCTTGACGCCCGGAGAGGGCTGCGATAACCTTGAGTCATCGCGGCTCAACCCGCGAGAAGACTTCATCAGAACCACGAGCTCGGCACCGGCCGGGCTCACAAGCAAGGAGACACATATGCCACGTGCAGTGGGAATCGACCTCGGTACGACCAACTCCGTCGTGAGCGTCCTCGAGGGTGGCGAGCCCAAGGTCATCGCCAACGCCGAGGGTTTCCGCACGACCCCCTCGGTCGTCGCGTTCACGAAGGACGGCGAGGTGCTCGTCGGCGAGACCGCCAAGCGCCAGGCCGTGACCAACGTCGACCGCACCATCTCGAGCGTCAAGCGCCACATGGGCACGACCTGGACCTTCGATGTCGACGGCAAGAAGTGGACGCCGCAGGAGATCTCGGCCCGCATCCTGCAGAAGCTCAAGCGCGACGCCGAGGAGTACCTGGGCGACAGCGTGACGGATGCCGTCATCACGGTGCCCGCGTACTTCAACGACGCCGAGCGTCAGGCCACCAAGGAGGCCGGTGAGATCGCGGGCCTCAACGTCCTGCGCATCATCAACGAGCCCACCGCCGCGGCCCTCGCGTACGGCCTCGACAAGGGCAAGGAAGACGAGCTCATCCTCGTGTTCGACCTCGGTGGCGGAACGTTCGACGTGTCGCTGCTCGAGGTGGGCAAGGACGACGACTTCTCGACCATCCAGGTGCGCGCCACCGCCGGTGACAACCGCCTCGGTGGTGACGACTGGGACCAGCGTCTCGTCGAGTACCTCATCAAGCAGTTCAAGGACACCACCGGTGTCGACGTCTCGGGTGACAAGATCGCCCTCCAGCGTCTGAAGGAAGCGGCCGAGCAGGCCAAGAAGGAGCTCTCGTCGTCCACGTCGACGAGCATCAACCTGCCCTACCTGTCGCTGACCGACTCCGGCCCCGTGTCGCTGAGCGAGACGATCACGCGCGCCAAGTTCGAGGACCTCACCAAGGACCTCCTCGACCGCACCCGCAAGCCCTTCTCCGACGTCATCCGCGAGGCCGGCGTCAAGGTCGACGACATCGCCCACGTGGTGCTCGTCGGCGGCTCGACCCGCATGCCCGCGGTCGCCGAGCTCGTCAAGAAGGAGACCGGTAAGGACGCCAACAAGGGCGTGAACCCCGACGAGGTCGTGGCCGTGGGCGCAGCCCTGCAGGCCGGTGTCCTCAAGGGTGAGCGCAAGGACGTGCTGCTCATCGACGTCACCCCCCTGAGCCTCGGTATCGAGACCAAGGGCGGCATCATGACCAAGCTCATCGAGCGCAACACGGCCATCCCGACCAAGCGCAGCGAGACCTTCACCACCGCCGACGACAACCAGCCGTCGGTCGCGATCCAGGTCTTCCAGGGCGAGCGCGAGTTCACCCGCGACAACAAGCCGCTGGGCACCTTCGAGCTCACCGGTATCGCCCCGGCTCCCCGTGGCATCCCGCAGGTCGAGGTCACCTTCGACATCGACGCGAACGGCATCGTGCACGTGTCCGCGAAGGACAAGGGCACCGGCAAGGAGCAGTCGATGACCATCACGGGCGGCTCGTCGCTTCCGAAGGAAGACATCGAGCGCATGGTCCGCGAGGCCGAGGAGAACGCCGCGGAAGACAAGAAGCGCCGCGAGTCCGCCGAGACCCGCAACCAGGCCGAGACGCTCTCGTACTCGATCGAGAAGCTGATCAAGGAGAACGAGGACAAGCTCCCCGCCGAGGTCAAGACCGAGGTGCAGGGCGACGTCGACGCGCTCAAGACGGCTCTCGCCGGTGACGACGACGACGCGGTCAAGACCGCGTTCGACAAGCTGAACGCCAGCCAGGGCAAGCTCGGCGAGGCGATCTACGCCTCGTCGCAGGCCGCGGGCGAGCCCGCTGACCCCAACGTGGGCCAGCCCGGCAACGGCGAGACGCCGAACCCCGAGGAAGACGTCATCGACGCCGAGGTCGTCGACGACGAGAACCCCGACGAGAAGAAGTAAGCAGAGAACATGGCACACAAGGACGACGAACAGCCCACGGGCTCGGGCGCCGGTCCTGACGAGACGGGGCCGGAGGAGAACACCTCCGGCCCCGCGCCGTCGGGCGAGCAGTCCGAGACGCAGGATGCAGGCCAGACCCCGGATGCCGAGGGCCTGACCATCGACGACATCCTCGGCGCCGAGCAGACCCCCGAGGCGGCCGCAGAGGGCGCTTCCTCCGACAAGGAGGCGTCGCTGCTGATCGACCTCAAGCGCCTGCAGGCCGAGTACGCGAACTACCGTCGACGGACCGAGGAGCAGCGCGAGCGCGAGATCGAGCGCGCCAAGGGCGAGGCCGTGAAGGGCCTGCTGCCCGTCATGGACGACCTCGACCGCGCCGCCAAGCACGGCGACCTCGTCGAGGGCAGCCCGCTCGCCGCCATCGGCGAGAAGGTCCGCGCCGTGGCCGAGCGCCTCGGTGTGGTCTCGTACGGCGCCGTCGGCGAGGTGTTCGACCCGCAGCAGCACGAGGCGATCTTCCAGGCTCCGACCCCGGGTGCGACCGAGACGACGATCCTCGAGGTCGTCGAGGTCGGCTACCGCCTCGGCTCGGTCGAACTGCGACCGGCGAAGGTCGTCGTCGCCGTGCCGGCCTAAGAGGAGGACATATGGCGAGTCAGGACTGGTTCGACAAGGACTTCTACAAGGTCCTCGGTGTCGACAAGGGCGTGAGCGCGGCCGATCTGAAGAAGACCTACCGCAAGCTGGCGCGCCAGTACCACCCCGACTCGAACCCGGGCGACGCGAAGGCGGAGGCCAAGTTCAAGGAGATCAGCGAGGCCTACTCGGTGCTCAACGATCCCGAGCAGCGCGAGGAGTACGACCAGATCCGGGCCATGGGCTCGGGGGCGCGCTTCTCGGCTCCGGGGACGGGTGCCGGCGGCGGTTTCGATGACGTGTTCAGCCGTTTCGGTCAGCAGCGCGGGGGAACCACGGGCGGTCCCGCCGGCTTCGAGGACTTCTTCTCGATGTTCGACCAGGGCGGAGGGGGCTTCGGTTCCGGACGCTTCGGTCAGACGACGGGCGGATACCGCGGCTTCGGCGGCCCCCAGCGCGGGGCCGACGTCACGGCGCGCACGACGATCGACTTCGTCACCGCGGCCAAGGGCGAGACCATCACGTTGCAGGGCGAGGACAACAAGCCCTTCAAGGTGAAGATCCCGGCGGGCGTCTCGGACGGGCAGAAGATCCGCCTGCGTGGTCGTGGTCGTCCTTCCCCGGACGGCGGCGAGAGCGGCGACATCGTCGTGACCGTCGCGGTGCGTCCGCACCCGGTGTTCACCCGTGATGGCCTCAACCTGCGGCTGACGGTCCCCGTGACCTTCACCGAGGCGGCTCTCGGCGCGACCATCGAGGTCCCCACCCTCGGCGGCGACCCGGTGCGGCTGCGTGTCGCCCCGGGCACTCCGTCGGGGCGCGTGCTGCGCGTCAAGGGGCGTGGCATCCAGACCTCCAAGGGCACCGGCGACCTGCTCGCCGAAGTCCAGGTCGCGGTCCCCGCGCACCTCGACGACGCCGCCCGCGAGGCCCTCGAGCGTTTCCACGAGCTCGAACCGAAAGAGAATCCCCGCGCCGACCTGATGGCCAAGGCGCGATAACACCACCACGCCGGGGCTCGGCATCCGGGATCACGGATGCCGGGACCCGGCGAACGGCACGAGCGAGAGGAGAAGACGTGGCCGACCGAGAGATCGATGAGGATTCCCCCATCTTCGCCATCGCCGTCGCCGCCGAGCTGTCGAACATGCACCCGCAGACCCTGCGGCAGTACGACCGGCTCGGCCTCGTCGTTCCCGCGCGGACCCAGGGCGGGTCGCGCCGGTACTCGAGCCGGCACGTGCAGCAGTTGCGCGAGGTCGCGCGCCTGTCGAGCGAGGGCATGAGCCTTCCCGCGATCGCGCGGCTGCTGACGCTCGAGCAGCAGGTGCACGACCTCTCGCGCCGCGTGAACGACCTCGAGCGTCAGCTCATCGCCGAACGCGAGTCGCGCCCGGGTGCGCGTGTGTTCGCCGCGGGGGCGACCGGCTCGGTCGTGACGCTGCGCCACGGTGCGCGCGTGCGGCGCGCGACCGACATCGTGCTGTGGCGTCCGCGCGACGCGCACGGCGACTGACGCCGCCTCCGCGCCGCGAGCACGCTCTGTGCGGCGCGAGGCCCCTGCGCGCCGCGAGGCCTCCGCGCGCGAGGCGAGGTCCCTGAGCTCGAAGCGAGGTC
>NZ_JARHXC010000258.1:0-28028 GCF_029222405.1 Microbacterium sp. Kw_RZR3
GGGCCGGCGTGTCGGGGAGGAACTCCGCGCGACGGTACGGGCCGCGCGGGCTTCCACCCGGCGGCCCCGCGACGGTTCGTCAGATCGCCGAGGCCGCCGCGGACGCCTCGGCGGACAGGGCGCGCACGGTCTCGGCATCCCGTGCCGTGAGGGCTGCGGCCGGCACCATCCACGATCCGCTCACGGCGAAGACGTTGCCAAGGCCGAGGTACTCGCCGGCGTTCGCGGAGGACACCCCACCCGACGGGAGGAAGCGCACGTCGGGGAACGGGCCCGCGAAGGCCTTCAGCGCGGTGGGGCCGCCCACGGCCCCCGCGGGGAAGAGTTTGAGTCGGTCGAGTCCCGCGGCGATCGCTCGCTGGATCTCGGTCGCGGTCGCCACCCCGGGGAGGAACGGGATGCCGAGCTCCGCCGCCCGCTCGACCACGGCGTCGTCGAACCCCGGTGAGACGAGGTAGGTCGCGCCGGCGTCGACGGCCGCCTCGACCTGGGCGACGGTCGTCACCGTGCCGGCGCCGACGGCGAAGCCGGATCGTCCGGCGACCGCGCGGATCGCATCGAGGGCGGCGGGGGTGCGGAGGGTGATCTCGGCGGTCGGGATGCCGCCGGCCTGGAGCGCGTCGGCGAGGTCGGGCGCGAAGGACGCATCGTCGAGCACCACCACGGGGACGATCCGGCTGCCGTGCAGCACGTCGTGAGCGGCGCTCATGCGTCTTGCGACGTCGGGGCGACCACGATCTCGCGGAAGCTCACGTGCTGGGGCAGCTGGTACGCGGCGAGGATCGCGCGGGCGATGTCGTCGGGCACGAGTCCGCCGCCGATGCTCTGCTTGTACTCGCGGTAGCCGTCGAGGACGTCGCCCTCGCCGGTGTTGCTGAGCAGGGCCGTGTCGACCATTCCGGGGGCGACGAGGAGCACACGGACGCCGTGCGCGGCGTTCTCGCGCCGCAGTCCCTCGGTCATCGCGTGCACGGCGTACTTCGTGCCGTTGTAGACGACGTGGTTCTCGTAGAGCTGCTTGCCGGCGATCGAGCCGATGTTGACGATCGTGCCGTGACGGCGCTCCTGCATGCCCGGGAGCACGAGCTGGCTGTTCTTCACCAGGGCGACGCAGTTGACGTCGAACTGCTCCTGCACGAGCGCGGGGTCCTGCTCGGCGACCGCTGACAGCGCCATCAGCCCGGCATTGTTGACCAGCAGGTCGACCGGACCGAACCGCTCCTCGGCGCGCGCGATGGCCGCGGCCACCGCGGCGGTGTCGGTGACGTCGGCCTCGGCGAGCTCGGCATCCGGAAGACCGAGGGCCTGCATCGGGGCGAGGCGCCGCGCGATGAGGAGCAGCGGGTGTCCGGCGGCCGAGAAGGCGCGCGCGGTCGCGGCACCGATGCCGGAGCTGGCTCCGGTGATGACGACGAGGGGAAGGGAGGTCATGCGTTCTCCTGGGAAGGGGTGGATCGGGCGAAGACCACCGCGGCGTCGGCCGCGGCGGTGTAACGGTCACGGAGCGCGGCGTATGCGCGCACGCCGTCGGGGTCGGGGGACACGCGGTCGATGACTTCGTGCGCATCGTCCGCGCCGGCGAGCGAGGGCCACACCCCCGACCCGGCGAAGACGAGGGCGGCGGCGCCCAGGGTCGCGGCCTGCTGGTCGACGGTGGTGCGCACGAGCGCGGTGTCGAGCACATCGGCGTAGATCCGGTTCCAGACGGCGGACCGACTGCCCCCGCCCGAGACGAGCAGGTCGGTGTCGGACGGCAGTCCGCTGAGCGTGCGGATGTGACGCAGGCTCCGGTCGAGCGCGAACGCCACCCCCTCGAGGCATGCCCGCACGAGGTCGTCGGCGTCGGTGCCGAGCTCGACACCGGCGAGGAGTCCCCGCACCCCGCTGCCGCCCTCGAGCGGGGTGCCGCCCGCGAGCGTCGGGACGAACACGGCGCCTCGCGCGCCGCGCGGGCTCGCCGCCGCACCGTCGATGAACGCGCCGATGTCGGCACCCGGACGCATCACGTCGCGCAGCCAGGTCAGCGTCGTGCCGCTGCTGAACGTCGACAGCGCGCTGATGTAGAGCCCCGGCACGGCGTGACGGAAGACGTAGGGGCGGGTCTCGACGTCGAGGACGGGGGCGCTCGCGGTCACCGTCATCCAGCTCGAGGAGCCGAGGGCGGCGTAGATCCGACCGTCCGTCGTGCCGCGGGAGCCGAGTGCCATCGCCGCGTTGTCGACCGCCCCCGCGTGCACGGGTACCCCTGCGGGGAGCCCAAGTGCCTCCGCGGCGTCGGCCCGGAGCGTCCCGACGACGTCGGACGACTCGCGCGGGACGGGGAGCAGGGAGCGGTCGAGCTCGGCCGCGTCGAGGATCGCGTCGTCGTAGTCGCCGCGGGTGAGGTCGTAGGCGCCCGACCCGGATGCCATGGAGTGGTCGGTCGCGACCTCGCCGGTGAGCCGCAGGGTGATCCAGTCCTTCGAACCGAGCAGGGACCGGGTGCGCGCCCATCCCTCCGGATCCTCGGTGCGCATCGTCTGCGCCTTGAACACCGGGTACAACTGCGCGCCGAAGCCGTTGCCCGTGCGCAGGTACCACGCGTCCTCGTCGAGGTGGGCGAAGACGTCTTCGGTCCGACCGCGGGTGTCCGACCAGATCGGGGTGTCGCGGGCGACGAGCTCTCCGGCGGCGTCGACCTGCACGACGCCGAGGCTCTGCCCCGACAGGGCGATCCCGATGACGGCTTCGCGCGCGCCGGGAGTCTGGGCGACGACCTCGCGGGTCGCCGAGACCACGGCATCCCACCACTCGTCCGGTCGCTGTTCGGCCCGGCCGGGACCGGGATGCCGCGTCGGATACGACACGACCGTCTCGGCGACCGAGCGGCCCTCGGTCGACCAGAGCGATGCTTTACACCCCCCGGTACCGAGGTCGAGAGCGAGAGCGAGAGGACCCATCGATCAGCGGGTGGCCAGGGCGAGCTCGCTCAGCCGCTCGAAAGAGGGGCCCGACGTCGGGATCTCGATGTCGAAGACCTCGGCGATGACCTGCGTCCATCCGTGCACGAAATAGATCCACCCATCCTCGACCCGGAGGCGGCGCTCGGCGCTCTGCTCCCGCGCCTGGTCGAGGAAGACGAGATCGCCGCGGTAGTTGAGATCCCACGCGACCCCGTCGAGGGGGAAGACGGCGTCGTCGGGAAGGGGGGAGCCCGGGGCGTCCTTGCCGAGGCCGGTCGCGTTGACGACCAGCGAGCGTGGCGCCAGGTCGGCGAGCACGCGGGCGTTGTCGGCCGGGGTGGGGGTGAGGTGGTACTCGAAGAGCGTGTCGGTCGGCAGCGACGCGTGGATCTCGCGCAGGTGGTCCAGGCGCGCCGCCGAGCGGTTCGTCACGATGACCCGCGCGGGCCGGTCGAGGCCCCGCTCCTGCCGAGACAGGTACCAGCTGATCGCGATCGACGATCCGCCCGCGCCGAGACACAGGGCGTCGGCGGGACCGCTCGACCAGAATCCGGCGGGGAGGAACGCGTGGAGCGCGAGCCCGCTGGAGATCGGATCCTTGGCGTGGCAGATCAGCCGTCCGTCGCGCTTGGAGATGCAGCTCGTCTCGCCCATCAGCGCGGCGAAGGCGTCGATCTCGTCGAAGAGGTCGTGGCACGCGGCGAAGAGGTCGATCTTGTGCGTGGTGACGAGGGCACCGAGGCTCAGCGGATCGTCCGCGATGAACCGCACGACGGCGCGGTAGTCGTCGGCGGGCGCGTGCAGGGGCAGGTCGATGCCCTGCAGCACGGCATCCTGCAATCCGAGGTGCGCGGCCCACCGGGGGAAGACGTGCTGGATCGAGGAACTCCCCGTCGTGACGCCGATGAAGTAGAGCGTAGGGGCCGTCGCCGGACGCAGGGTCGAGGCGGTGAGGGTGGGAAACGTCATCGTTGGTCCTTCGTGGCGGCGACCGCGGCCAGCGCGGCCGTGGCATTCATGCCGAATCGGGTGACGCCGAGCTCGGCCATCGTTCGGACGGTGTCGAGGTCGCGGATTCCTCCCGCGGCCTTGAGCGCTGCGCGACCGTCGGCCCGGTCGGCGATCAGTCGGATGTGCTCGATCGTGGTCGCAACGCCCGACCAGCCGGTGCCCGTCTTGATCCAGGGCACGCCCGCCTCGATGGCGGCATCCACCCCCCGCCGGATGTCGTCGTCGTCGAGGCGGCCGACTTCGAGGATCGCGCGCAGCGGCACGCGGCCGTCGACGACCTCGACGATCGCGGCGAGCTCGTTCGTCACGTAGGCGTCGTCTCCGGAGCGCAGGCGTCCGATCGCGACGACGACGTCGAGCTCTTGAGCGCCGAGGTCGAGGAGCTCGGATGCCTCGGTCACCTTCGTCGCGGTCGTGGCGCCGCCGCTCGGGAACGACACCGGCGAACCGGCGAGGACGCCCGTGCCCTCGAGGCGTTCGCGCAGGTATCCGAGCCACTCGGGGAGGACGTGGGCGCTGACGAAACCGCCCGCCACCGCCTGGTGCACGAGCTCGTCGATGTCGGCGCGTGCGTGCTGCGCTTGGACGCAGCTGATGTCGATGTGTCGAGCGAGGTCGGCGAGGACGGGACCGGGATCAGGCACGGTAGCCTCCGTGGTCGGGGTTCGGGCGGGTCGTCCAGTCGCTGCCGTCGGCCACGACGAGCTGTCGCATGCCTCCGGCCTCGGCGATGATCCCGTAGTCCTGACCGGCCTCGGTGGCGTAGGTGAAGAGCGTCACGAGCGTGTCGTCGCCGACGTTCACGCTGCGGTGGATCCAGCCGCCGGGGACGTGGACCACCACCCCGGGGGTGATCGGAAGGGCACGGGACTCGCCCTCGACCGACTCGAGCAGCATCACCCCGGAGCCGGCGACGCCGTAGTAGAGCTCGGCGAACTCGGCCTGCGCGTGAAGGTGCCCCCGCGTCATCGCGAACTCGTCGCCGATCCGGCCGGGCCGGAGGACGCTCAGGCCGATGGTGAGCGCTCCGCGCCCGGTCTCGGGGGTGCTGCTCTCGACCCAGTAGACCGGCTCGCCGCCGTCGCGGGCGACCGCTTCGGCGTAGGCCGCGTCATCGCGATAGACGCCCGCGAGGTCGGGCAGGTGCTTCTCGTAGCGCTCGGATCCTCCGGCGAGGAGGCCACGGGCGATGTCGACGGTCAGCCGGGCCGGTTCGGCCAGTCGTGCAGCGGCGCACATGCAGTCGTTCCCTTCGCCGACGACTGGGGTTACGTCGTCGTGCGTAGTAACACTACAAGAAGTGGGGGAGTTTGGGCAATCTCCGACGCTTTGGTGCCAGTAGCGAGGCCTTGCGCGTAGTTGGGCTACTTCGCCCGTGTGTGCGGCGCTGATCTGGGGCGAACGGAGGAGACCTGGCGAGCGGAGGACGTGTGAGCGCTCCCGCGTCCTCCGCTCGCCAGATCTCCTCCCGTCGCCACGCGAAGAGCGCGCGCGGGGCCCATCGACTCGCGGAGCGGGTCGCGCACAGCCCCGGGGTGCGCACGGCCCGGGTCGCGCACAGCCCCGGGGTGCGCACGGCCGGGGGCGCGATGCCCGGCGCCTCGCTGCGCGTCGGCTCGCGGCGCCCCGGCTCAGCGCCAGGTGAGCCAGGCGGCGGGGTTGCGGCGCAGGACCGCGTCGGCCAGGTCGGCGCCGCCCTCGGCGCGCAGGCGCGGGACGAAGCGGTCGCCGAGGTAGCGCAGCCCCGGCATGCCGCCGTAGGCGACGTAGCGGGTGCGGCGAGCGACGTCGCCGCCCAGCAGGATGCGGTCCCCGCCTCCGGCCGCGGCGGTGGCGATCAGACACGCGAGCACCACGGAGTCGGGGTGCTCTCGCGCGCGAGCGGGTCCGTCGTAGCCGAGGAAAGCTCCCGTGGCAGCGAGCTCGGCGTGCAGCCCGGGGTCGGGATTGCGATCGACGTGCGCCAGGGCGACCCGGTCGGCCCGCACGCCGACGGATGCGAGCGCCTCCAGCGCCTCGAAGGCCGCCGTCCCGTGCTCGAGGTGCACCATGACCGGGGCACCGGTCGCCGCGTGCGCGCGGCCGATCGCCTCGATCGAACGTCGGGCGATGGCATCCAGTCGCCAGTAGCCCATCCCGGCCTTGAGGACGCCCGCGCGCACCGCGGGGTCGCGCTCGCCGCCGGGCTCCGCAGCTCCCCGCACCAGGTCGTCCTCGAACGCCGCGGCGAGTGTGTCGACGTCCGCCGAGAGGAGCGGATGTCCGTCTCCGTAGTGCTCGCGGCGGTGCAGGCCGGTGGTGAGCACGACGGCGACCCCGGTGGCCTCCGCGATGCGACGCGCGGCGGCGGGGCGACGGCCGAGGCCCAGGGGTGTGGCATCCACGAGGGTGTGGAATCCGGATGCCGCGAACTGGCGGGTCTCCTCGGTGCTGGCCTCCTCGTCGTCGAGATCGTCGTCGGGCAGCAGAGGCGAGACCTGGAAGAGGTGCTCGTGGTAGTCGACGGTGCCGAGCGCGTCGGGGGCGAGGTCGCCGATGACGGACCGGACGAACCCGCTCATGCGGGCACGGGGTGAGCGGGAGTCTGCCCGCGCAGGAGCGCGACCATGTCGTTCACCGCCATTCGCCCCATGCCGTCGACGCCCTCGCGGGTCTGCGC
Organism: Microbacterium sp. Kw_RZR3; assembly: GCF_029222405.1. Lineage (NCBI taxonomy): Bacteria > Bacillati > Actinomycetota > Actinomycetes > Micrococcales > Microbacteriaceae > Microbacterium > Microbacterium sp. Kw_RZR3. The sequence goes on from NZ_JARHXC010000258.1 coordinate 6,613, forward strand.
GCCGAGATGGGCGGTGACGATCACGCGGTCGGCCAGGTCGTCGGCTAAGAGGGGCGATGCCGCGTCACCGGTGGTCTCGATGGCGAGGGTGTCGGCGGCGTAGGCGGCCACGCGTCCACGCCGGGCGGCGCGGGCCACCGCCTCCTCGTCGACGAGGTCGGCGCGAGCCGTGTTCACGAGCAGGACGGGCCGGTCGGCGGCGGCGAGCCACCGCTCATCAATGACCTTCTGCCCGCCCGGCGCATGTAGTGTCACAACATCGCAGCGAGTCGAGAGCGTCTCGGTGTCGGCGCGCTCCACGGCCTCGAACAGCGGATCGCGGGCGTCGACCCACGGGTCGGCCCCGAGGACCGTGGCGCCGAACGCGCGCAGGCGTTCGGTCACGAGGCGTCCGATCCGGCCCAGTCCGACCACCCCGACGGTCAGCGCCGACAGCTCTCGCGCGGGCTTTCCCGACCAGTCGCCCGCGCGCACGCGACGATCGGCGGCCGGGATGCCCCGCAGGGCCGTCAGGAGGAGGGCGAGGGTGTGCTCGGCCACCGCGGCCGAGTTCGCGCCGGGAGTGTTCGTGACCGGGATGCCGCGCGCCGCCGCCGCGGCCAGATCGACGTTGTCGACGCCGACGCCGTAGCGCGCGATCCCCCTCAGGTGGGGGGCGAGGTCGAGGTGGGCCGCGGTGACCGGGCCCGTGCCGGCGATCCACCCGTCGGCCTCGGCGAGCAGGGGAGCGAGCTCCTCGAGGTCGTGCGACGAGCCGGCGCGGACGACGCGGTATCCCGCCTCCGCGAGGACCGCTCCGGGGTCGTACTCGCCCGACCCGAACGAGCGGGAGGTGACCAGCACGACCCCGGTCACGAGTCGGCCTCGGTGGTGTCGCCCGCGCGGTCGCCCTCGGCGTGACGCATGGCCGCGAGCTCGCTCTTCATGCGGCGGATGGCTTCGCTGTGGGCCGGCGAGCGACGCAGGGCGACACCGGTGGCGAGGATGTCGATGACTACGAGCCCCGCGAGACGGCTCGTCGACGGGGTGTACACGTCGGTGTCTTCGAATGTGCGCACGATCAGGGGAATATCCGCGATCTCGGACAGCGGGCTGACGCGACCGGTCAGCGAGATGACGGTTCCCCCGGCCTTGCGCGCCGCCCGGGCGACCGTGAGCGTCTGCTCGGTGTGCCCGGTGTTCGAGATCGCGACGGTCACGCTGCGGGGACCCGACATCGTCGCGGCGATGAACTGCTGGTGGAAGTCCTCGGGTGCCTGGCAGGGGACGCCGAAGAGGGGGAACTTCTGTTGGGCGTCCTGCGCGATGATGCCGCTCGCGCCGAAGCCGACGAAGAGGATGTCGCTGGCATCCAGAATCGCCTCGATCGCTCGCTCGACGGCGGCGGGGGCGAGGGTGCGGCGTGCGCGGTCGAGGCTCGAGATGGTGTGGTCGAAGATCTTCTCGGCCACGTCGCCCGAGGAATCCGACGAGGTGATGGTCGAGTGGGTGACCGGCAGGCCGAGAGCGAGGGTCTGGGCGAGCTGGATCTTGAAGTCCTGGAACCCCTCGCAGCCGACCGAGCTGCAGAAGCGCATGACGGTGGGCTCGCTGACCTCGGCGGCTTCGGCGAGGCCGGCCATCGTGAACTGGGCGGCGCCGACGGGATTGTCGAGGACGATCGCGGCGACCCGTTGTTCGGAGCGGCGCAGGTGCGGCAGTTGGCGGGTGATGCGCTCGAGAAGCGTGTCGGTGGACTCTTCGCTGGCCTGCTCGACGTCGAGGGTCATCGCGAGCTCCTTCCATGTAGTATGGCTACATCTTAGCCGATGCGGGCTTCCCCGCACAGCGCGACAGCACAGGAGGACGAAGATGTACCGACAAAGGCTGGAACTCACCGACCGTGTGGCGGTCGTGACGGGAGGCTCCCGCGGCATCGGGCTCGCGGTGGTGACCGCTCTCGAGGAGTTCGGGGCGATCGTCGTGATCGCCGACGTGCTCGACGAGGCCGGAACCGCCGCCGCGGGGTCGTTCGAGAGCGGGCGCGTGTCGTACGTACACCTCGACGTCACGGACGCCGCCGAGGTGGAGCGCGTGTTCGCCGACGTGGCCGGTCGTCTCGGATCGGTCGACATCCTCGTGACCTCGGCCGGCATCGCCAACCACCAGCCGTCGCTCGAGCTCGAGCGCGAGACATGGGACCGCGTCCTCGCCGTCAACGCGACGGGCACGTTCTGGTGTGCGCGCGAGGCCGCGCGGCACATGCAGGAGCGCGGCGGCTCGATCGTCGCGATCGGCTCGATGTCGGGCGAGCTCGCGAACGCGCCCCAGCGCCAGGCCGCCTACAACGCCTCGAAGGGTGCCGTGCACCTCGCCGTGAAGTCGCTCGCGATCGAGTTCGCCGAGCAGGGCATCCGCGTCAACGCGGTGGCCCCCGGTTACGTCGGCACGGAGCTGACCAAAGACGGCGTTCCCACCGACTGGTGGGACGACTGGGTGCGCCGCACGCCGATGGGCCGCCTCGGCGCTCCGGAAGAGATCGGCTCGCTCGTGGCGTTCCTCGCGTCGGACGCCGCGTCGTATATGACGGGCTCGGTCGTGCTGATCGACGGCGGCTACTCGGCCTGGTGACCCGCGCCGGGCGGGGCGGGGGCGGGCGCTGCCGCGCGCGGGCGTTGCCGCTGCTGCGCGCTGCCTGCCGCGCGCGGGCGTTGCCGCGCTGCCCGCGCGTCACGCATAAACGCTGTTTGCGCGCATAAACGCGCTCTCCCTGTGTTTATGCGAGTGGATCGCGTTTATCGGTGACACGGGGTGCCGACCCGCGGTCCCGCCCCGGCGCCCAGCCGCCCCGCGCACGGACGGACGCTACCGCACGGGCGCTACCGCACGGGCGTTCTCGCGCAGGCGGTCCGGGCGCGCCACGCATAAACGCTGTTCGCGCGCATAAACGCGCTCTCCCCGTGTTTATGCGAGTGGATCGCGTTTATGGATGCGCCGCCGCGCCGCCCCACGCCCGCCGCCCCGCCCCGCCGCGCGCATCCGCCACCCCGCCGCGCCGCCCCGCCTCACTCCAGGAACGCCACCGGAAGCGCGGCGACGGGCAGACCCGAGCCGGCGATCACCCGCTCGATCGCGTCGTGCTGCGCGTCGGGGGCGGTCACCTGCACCTTTTCGACGCCGTCGATCGGCGTTCCGCCGCCGCCGAACGCGAAGTACGTGACGTCGTGCTCGTCGATGAGCGTCGTGAGCAGCGCGTGGTACCCCGCGGCTTCGCCGGGGCCGATCTCCACGCCGAGCCGCGGACCCGAGACCTCGACCGGCATCTCGGGATCGACTCCCGCGGCCGCGCGCAGCGTATCGGCGTGAGCGACGAGGGGCAGCAGCTGCGCCCCGACCTCGTCGGGGCGCCCGTCGAGCGGCGAGAGTGCGAAGCGCTCGGCATCCCAGATCGCCGCCTGAATGACGCTCCCCGGGGCGACCCGGAAGATCTCGGATGCCACGGCCTCCAGGTCGAACCCGAACTCGGGGCATCCCCGCACGGCGTCGGCGTACGCCGAGACCCGGGTGGCTCCGGCGCCTTCGAGGTCGAAGCCCCACTCGACGGCATCCGGATAGGCGGTGTCGCAGGCGATCTCGCGGATCTCCGGGAACGCGGATGCATCGGCCGTGACCTGCACCCAGGACGAGGGATTCGCGAACAGCGGCGCCTCGACCCAGCGCTGCTTCTGCACGTCGGATACCCCGGGGACGGCCGCGATCTCCGCGGTCAGCGCGTCGAACGCGGGGTCGGGCCGGTCGAAGCGCGTCTCGTCGATCATCCAGCCGAACACCACCACGGCAGCGCCGCCGACGGCGATCGCCCCCACGACGGCAGCGGCGATCCCGATGCGGGCACGTGTGGTCACCGGCATCCGTCGACCTCCCCGTCGTTTCGCGACCGACCGTAGTGCGGGCGGGTGAACGCGGGGCGAACGCGCCGCGGCGTCAGGCTCCCGCTGTCGCTTCGTCACCGCGCGAGCGTGCGTGGCGGACGAACAGCACTCCCGCGCGAAGCGCTGCGCCGACCGCGAGCAGGATCAGGACCACGGATGCCACGAGGCCCGCGACGATCACGACGAAACCGCCGGGCCGCTCGTCGTAGTAGTACGTGGAGTACTGCTCATCCCACACGAGGAACTCGGCCCCGTACGCCATCGCGCCGTTGTACACGACGGGGACCAGCAGCAGCAGAAGGGCGCTCAGACCGGCCCACGCAAGAGGCTTCGACATGGCCGACACGGTAGCGGCGTTCGGTGTCCGTCGGGTGAACCGCGAGAGGGCAGCGCACCGCACGCATAAACGCGATCCACGCCGATAAACGCGTGCAGAGCGTGTTTCTGTGCGCGGATCGCGTTTATGCCCGAGTGGGCCCCCGCAGGCTGCGGATCGCCGCGCCCCCAGCGCGGCGCCCCCAGCGCAGCGCCCCCCAGCGCAGCGCGCCTCAGCGCAGCCCCGCCCTCGGCGCAGCCCCGCCCTCAGTCCAGCGCCACCCGCACCTCGTGCCTCCCCGCCTCGACCCGGCGGCGGAGTCCCGGCAGCTCGATCTCGGCGCGCACGCCGATCGGAACCTCGCACGACAGCGTCACCGCGCCGTCCTCGACCAGCCACTGCACCGACAGCTCGCCGTACGGCGTCCGTACGGCAGCCGAGGCCGACGACAGTGCCGTCCCGAGGACGCTCGGAGCGATCCGCGCCTCGCGCCACCCCGGCGAGACCGCTCGCAGCCCGGCCACGTCGGCGTAGAACCAGTCCTCGACCGTGCCCAGGAAGTAGTGGCCGCGCGAGCGCGACTCCTCCTTCCAGTGCTCCCAGAGCGAGGTCGCGCCCTGCTCGACCCAGAAGCCCCAGCTCGGGAACGTCGTCTGCAGCGCCACCCCGACCGCGACGTCGGCGTGGCCGAAACGCGTGAGCTGGGGGAGCAGGTGCTTGGTCGCGAGCGCACCCGTCGACAGGTGGTGTCCACGGTCGACCACGTCGGCGGCTAGGCGGTCGGCCGCGCGCTGGCGGTCCGCGGCGGGGAGGATGTCGAAGGCCAGGGCAAGAGTCGTGTGGGCCTGGCGATACCCGGCGTCGCCTCGTCCCCGTACCTCGGCGGTCTCGGCATCCCAGAACTCGGCGACGAACGCGGCACGAGAGGCCGTGGCGGCCCGCTCCCACTCGCCCGGGTCCTCGCCCAGCACACGGGCGATCGCGGCCGCCGTGTCGCACATCGCGATCACGAACGCCGTGGCGGCGATGCGGGTGTCCTCCGGCGCGTTCCCGCCGCCCGGATCGGTCTCGGGGCTGACCCAGTCACCGAGGGTGGTGTCGAAGAGACCGTCGACTCCCCGCTCGAGCTCGAAGCGCAGGTAGTCACGCGCATCGGGCCACACGTCGGCGAGCACCCGCTCGTCGCCGCGCAGCTGGTAGATGTCCCACGGCACGAGCGGCAGGGCCGAGTGCCACGTCGGTGCGGGCGTCCAGTCCATGCTCCATCCGCCGTGCGGGGCGATCACCTCGGGCGCTCCCTGCCCGTGGCGGGATGCCGCGATGTCGTCGACCCACTTCGCGAGCAGTTCGTGCGTGTCGAGGTTGAGAAGCATCATGCGGGCGCCGACCATGCCGTCGCCGGTCCACCCGTTCTTCTCGTACTTCGGCGTATCGGTCGGGATGCCGTGCAGGTTGTTGAGGATCGTCCGCACCGTGAGCTCGTGCAGGGTGTTCAGCATCGGCGACGACGTCTCGAAGCGTCCGGTCCGCTCGGCGCGCGTGTGGACGACCCGCGCGCGAAGGGTGGGCAGGGACCGGGCGCGCACCTCGACGTGCTGGAACCCGTGCCAGGTGAATCGCGGATGCCACCGCAGCGGCCGATCCGCCAGGGTCACGCGGTCGGTCTGGAAACGTCCGTCGAAGTAGCCCTTCTCGTCGTCGGAGTTCGGCGTCCCGTCGGCGCGGAGGCTCTCGCCGAACCGCAGCTCGATCTCGGCCCCCGGATCCGCATCGGCGTCGACCTCGACCCAGCCGGCGATCACGCGGGGGAAGGAGACGACCCAGCGGCCCTCATCGAGCTGCGTCACTCGCGTCGGTTCGAGCGTCTCGCCCTCGACGATCGGAGGCTGACGCTGCAGCGCGGGGACGCCGCGCGGCCCCTCGACCTCACGGGCCGAGACCCACGCGCGGTCGTCGAAACCGGCGGTGCTCCACCCCGGCTGCTCGAGGCGCGCGTCGTAGTCCTCGCCGGCATAGAGGTCATCGAGGCGGGTCGGGCCCGCGGTGGTGGTCCACCCCGAGTCGCTCACGACGACGCGCTCGCCGCGGCCGTCGCGCAGCACGAGCAGCACACGCACCGAGGGGTCGGCGTGCCAGGGGGCCGTCTCCCAGTTCCACGTGTTGCGCCCGCGCATGCCGTAGAACCCGCGGCCGAGCTCGACGCCGATCGCGTGGGGACCGGGCGTCATCCGTTCGGTGACGTCGACGACCGTGTACTGCGCGCTCACCTCGTAGTCGGTGAAGCCGGGCCCGAGAACGCTGTCGTCGGGGGCGTCCCCGTCGATCTCGACGCGGGCGAGACCACCCGCCCCGACCACGAGATACGCCTCGTCGGGGACGGCATCCACCTCGAACTCCGTGCGCAGCAGGGGAGCGGCCGCTCCGTCGTTCGCGGCACCGATGAAGGTTGCGCCGCGCCAGTCGTCGTCGACGACCGCCGTGACGAACGTTCCGGTCGCGGCGGCGTCTCCAGCGGTGGTGGTGACCACCACCGTCCACTCGTGGCGGCGGAGCGGGGCGAGCGGAGCCCCCTCGTAGGCGATGTCGACGCTGCGGTCGGACGCGACGGGTCCGCTCCGCCACCGCGTCTCGGTGCCGGTGCGCACGCTCAGGCGGTAGGAGAGCTGCCGGACGCCGTCGATGTCGGAGCGCAAAGTCCAGCCGAAGCGGGGCGATGCGGGGACGCCGACCGGGTCGACGGCGTGCTCGACGGTGAGGTCGGTGACGGAGATCATGCGGCGTCTCGCAGTTCGCGGAGTTCGGGGGCATCGCCCCAGTGGCGGTCGAGGGCGGCGTCGACGTCGGGATGCTGCGCGAGGAAGGCGGCCAGGGCCACCGGTCGGTCCTGCGGGCGCGTCTGCTTCTGGTTGATCTCGCCGAGCAGGCTCCACCGCCGGTCGCCGCGCTCCACCGGCTCGGCGAAAGCGCCGATATAGGAGGTGTAGTCGAACACCTCGACCGTGTCGCCGACCTGCACGACACCGAGGCGAAAGTCGGCGCACATGAACCACGTCACCGTCTCTCCCGCGCGCGACGCCTGCACGCCGCTGCCGCTCTGCTGCAGGAGGTAGGCGAGATCCTCGTTGTCGGCGTGCCGGGCGCGCCACTCGTCGCCGAACCGGCTGATCGTGGTCACTTCGAGATCGTTCCACTGCTCGCGGAGGCCTCCGAGCCAGCCCGCCCAGGCGTCGAGCGTGGTGGGGTCGTGCGCGAGCCCGCGCGCGACCTCGCTGATCTCGTAGTTCACCGTGAGCCATCCGAGGCCGTTGCGCGCGACGTTGCGCTCGTTCAGGTGCGCCTCGCTCGTGGCATCCAGTTCTCTCAGCGCGTCCGCGCGCGGCAGACGGTGCAGCGTCTCGATCGGACCGAGGCCGAGCCGTGAGTTGTACTCGGACGACATGCCCGCGGTGCGCGCGGCGACGAGGTCGACCGTCCAGCCGTCGAGCTGCACCGCGTCGATGCGATCGTCGCCGCGGCCGGGCACGAGGAAATGGTTGCGGGAGGGGTAGTAGGGGTACGCGAGCGAGCCGTCGCCGTCCTGCAGGTCGATGTCGAACTGGCTCCAGATGTTGCCCTGAACGGTGCGGATGCCGAGATCGCGCGCACCCGCGATGTTCGCGGCCGAGAGGAACCCGGCGACCAGCGCCGTGGTCGGGCGGTCGAAGTGGGTGTGGAGCAGGTCGACCGCGTCGGAGATGTCGCGAGCGACCTCGTCGCGGGTTCCGTAGAGGTTGGCGAAGAAGCCGCCGGGGACGAACGTGATGTCGTCGCCGTGCTCGGCGGCGAGACGCGCGAGCGTGCGGCGGATGTCGCGGTAGCGCGGGGAGTCGTCGGTCAGAGCGCCCCACGAGAGGGCCCATGTGAGAGAGGCGTCGGGGACCGCACTGCGCACGGCGTCGGAGAAGCGCTCGACGAGGGCTGCGGAGTGGAGTTCGGTCTCGTTCTCCCAGAGGGAGGTGTCTCTCGTCGCCTCGATCTGGTGGCGGCGGACGATGGTGTTGATGGTCAGTCGTCGGCCGAGTGGCGGGCGTGTCTGCATGGGGCCTCACCCTATCCGCCGACGCCCGCGTTTGCGTAGTTCCACTAGCAATATTCGCGGGATGGGGTGCCGTTACGCATTCGGTATGGGCGAATGAACCGATTTTGTGTAGTCTTGCTACCGACACCACGTTCCGCGGAAAGAGCCGCGCGACGATCGACGGAGATGAGGGAGTGGCCATGACGAAGTGGCTGAGGCACACGGCGGTAGCGGCGGTCGCGTTGACCACCGTAGGCGCGCTGAGCGGCTGCGCGGGAGGTGCCGGCGGCGGTCCCACCGAGCTCAGCTTCCTGATGTGGGGAGACGGCGGCGACACGCAGAAGGCGTACGAAGACGTCATCACCGAGTTCGAGGCGGCGAACCCCGACATCACGATCAACGCCGAGTTCTTCAACACGAACGACTACGACAACATCCTCAAGACCCGCCTCTCCGGTGGGGCCGGCCCCGACATCTACGGTTTCGACCTCGGCAACATCGACACCTTCGTCGCTGACGGTTTCGCAGCAGACCTCTCGCAGGGCGGCGAGAGCTACCTGTCGAAGCTGACCCCCGAGGCCGCGAAGGACAGCCAGCGCGCCGGCGGCACCTACAACCTGCCGATCTCGCTCTCGGGCAACGGCATCATCTACAACAAGGCGCTGTTCGAGAAGGCGGGCATCGACGCTCCGCCCACGACCTACACCGAACTGCTGGCCGACTCCAAGAAGCTCTCGGACGCCGGGGTCATCCCCTTCGCGATGAGCGCGCAGGACAACTGGTGGCCGCAGTTCATCGTGTACTACGCCCTCGCCGAGCACGGCGCGAACGAAGAGCTCGGCGCCGAGATGGCCGCGGGCAAGACGACCTTCTCCGACAGCAAGGCCTGGGCCGAGTCGCTCGACGTCGTCAAGGAGCTCACGCCGTACTACATGCCCAACCCGGTCGGCACGAGCCAGACCGCTGCGCAGTCGGCGTTCCTCGGCGGGCAGGCGGCGATGTTCCCCGCGACGTGGATCCTGTCCGACGCGCGCGAGGCGGGCCTCGACCTCGGCTACATGAACTTCCCGACCGTCGACAAGCCGTCCGATGACATCTGGGGCACGTACCAGGTGCGGTTCGGCCTGAACCCGAACAACGGGGATGCCAAGCTCGCCGCCTCGCAGAAGTTCCTCGACTTCTTCCTCCAGGACGACACCTACAAGGCGTTCCTCGACAAGGTGAAGCTGTTCCCGACCACCAAGGACGTCGAGATCGGCGCTGACGTCGACCCGCTCTTCCCCGAGATGCAGGCCGCGTGGGAGGGCAAGACCTTCGTCGCCGCGTTCTCGCCCACCGACCCGAGCATCCAGGACGCTCTCCTGGTCGGGCTGCAGAACATCATCAGCGGACAGAAGAGCACCGAGCAGGTGCTGGGCGACCTCGACGCCGCCCTCGCGCAGTACCGCGCCAACAACGGTTGACCCCTTCGAACCGCCTCGCTCGGGAGCGCCCGGGCGAGGCGGTTCCCTTTTCGAAAGACGGATCCCCCATGCCTCGTTCCCTCGCCCTGACAGCCACGACCGCGACCGCGCTGAGCGCCCTGGCCCTGGCATCCCTCACCGGATGCCAAGCCGGCTCGAGCGACACGACCGCCCTCAGCTTCCTCATGTGGGGCGACGGCGGCGACACGCAGAAGGCCTACGAGAAGGTCATCGACGCGTTCGAAGCCGAGAACCCCGGCATCACGGTGAACGCCGAGTTCGTCAACACGAACGACTACGACAACGTCCTCAAGACGCGCCTGTCGGGCGGTGCCGGCCCCGACGTCTACGGATTCGATCCGAAGAACCTCACCGACTTCGTCCGCGACGGCTTCGCCACCGACCTCTCGGGCGCCGACTTCTTCTCGCGTCTCGACGACGCCGCGGCGCAAGAGGCCCGTCGGGGAGCGGACGGGGATGCCGCGTACTCGGTGCCCATCTCGCAGTCGGGCAACGGCATCATCTACAACACCGCGCTGTTCGAGCAAGCGGGCATCGCCGAGGTTCCGCAGACCTACACCGAGTTGAAGGCCGCGGCCGAGAAGCTGTCCGCCGCGGGCATCACGCCGATCGCCATGAGTGCGCAGGACAGCTGGTGGCCCCAGTTCATCGCGTACTACGCGATGGCGCAGCACGTTTTCCCCGACGACCCGGGTGCGATCGAGGAGCTGCTCGCCGGAGAGAAGACCTTCGCCGACATCCCCGGCTACGCCGAGTCGCTCGAGGTCGTGAAGGACCTCGTTCCGGCCTACATGCCCGACCCGCTCGGGACGAACCAGTCGGCCGCGAAGTCGGCCTTCCTCAGCGGACAGGCGGCGATGTTCCCCGCGACGTGGATCCTCTCCGACGCGCGTGCCGCGGGGGTGGAACCGGGCTACATGAACTTCCCGACCCTCGACGCCGACGTCGCCGACATGTGGGGGAGCTACCTGGTCGCGTGGGGGATCAACCCCGGCAACGACCGGGTCGAGGCGGCCGAGAGCTTCATCGACTTCTTCTTCCAGGATGAGGTGTACACCGACTTCCTCACCTCGGTGAAGGCGTTCCCCACGACCGAGGGCATCGACGTCTCGGCGAACGACCCGCTCTTCCCCGACATGGTCGCGGCGTGGGAGGGCAAGACCTTCCGCCCCGTCGTGATCCCCGCGCACCCGCAGCTGCAGGAGACGCTCCTCGTCGGCATGCAGAACCTCATCGCCGGGCGCAGCGACGTCGACACGGTGATCGACGAACTCGACGCGACGCTCGTCGAGGTTCGCGCGAACGCCGACTGAGGCGCGACGGGTCGCCTGCCGCGTCGGTGGCCCGTGGCATCCCTCCCCTTTTTCGGGTTTGGGGCGTGTTTCTCCGTTCGGGGCGCGTGATTCTCCGCCCCAAACGGTAGAACGCGCCCCAAACCCGCGCGGGAGGGGATGCCATGCGTTTCGGGCGGTAGCGCAGCTACGCGAAACAGCGACGGCGGCGACGGATTCTGCATCCGCAGCGGCAATTTCGACCGGAAGATGTAGTATGGCTACACGACGAGAACGAGGATGTGCTTGTGACCTCCCTGCTGACGATCACCGACGATCGCACCACCGCGACGTTCGACCCCGAGACGGGCGGACTGCTCGCCCTCGACGGCCCGAACACCGGTCTCGCGCCCTTCGCCGGCGGGCGTCCGTCGCTGTTCGTGGTCGAGATTCCGCGGGCGGGCGACCGCACGGTCGTCGTCGAGACGGTCGCGCAGACGCTCACGAGCGTCGCGCGTGAGGGCGACGACGCGCTGCGCCTGGTGTGGCGCGACCCCGTGACCTCCGCGGGCGAACGGCTCACCGGCGAGATCACCGTCGGCGCGCGCGTGCACGACGGGGCCCTGCGGCTGTCGCTGTCGTTCCACCTCGACTCCGTCGGCGTGGAGGCCGTGCGCTTCCCCTCGCTCGGCGGCATCCGTCCGGTCGAGGGAACGCTCGAGCTCCGCGGCGTCGACTACTCCACAGGCACGCGCGTGTCGCTGCTGCCGGTGTTCGACTCCAACGCCCCGTACTGGGGGACGCTGTACCCCGACTACGCCAGCGGCAACCTGCGCCCCGAGCTGGTGGGCACCCCGACATCGCCCTTCGTGGTGCTGGCGAGCGAGGCCGGCGGGATCACGGTGCAGCCGGCCGCGCGCACCCTCGACTTCATCGGGTGGCGGGCGAGCCTCGTGCCCGGGTTCGCCGACAGTCTGCGCCGCACCGCGGCGGACGACGCGGCTGTGACCCTCGACGCCATCCATTTCCCCGCGGCAGACGGGTCCGCCGCCGAGCTGCCCGAGATGGCCGTCGTCCCGTTCGCGGGGGAGTGGGAGCGCGGTCTCGACGCGTACCTGCCGACGCAGGATCCGACGCGGCGGAGCGCGGCATCCTGGCTCCGAGAGCCGCGCTCGTGGCTGCAGGTGCAGCTCATGTCGACCGAGGGCGAACCCCGGTACGACTTCGACGCGCTCGTCGACATCATCGAGGAGTGCGCGCGCGAGGGCATCGGCGCGATCCAGATCGTCGGGTGGAACGAGGGCGGCCAGGACGGTCTCGTCCCGCAGCACCGCCCGGCCGAGAAGCTCGGCGGTGAAGCCGGCCTCCGCCGCGCCCTCGATCGCGCGCGCGAGCTCGACGTCGCCACCGTGCTCTACGTGAAGTACGTGTGGGTCGAGAAGCCCGGACCGCTCTGGGACGAGCTCGAGTCCTTCGTCTCGCGCGACCCGAACGGCCAGCCGTACGCCCAGCCCGGCCCGGTGTACCACTCGTCGCGCAAGCGCTACGGCATCAACACCCCCTGGTACGTGCCGCTGTGCTTCGGCGTCGAGGAGCTGCGGCGACGCTTCGCCGACGAGGTCGCCGAGATCGCCGCGTGGGGGGCCGACGGCATCCTGGCCGACGAGTCGCTGTATCACGGGCGTGCTCTGCTGTGCTTCGCCGACGATCACGGCCACCCCGTGGGTGCCAGCGCGTTCACGTGGGATGCCGATTTCGTCGAGGACATCCGCGCGGGGCTCGGCGACCGCGCCGACACGTTCGTCATCGCCGCCGAGGGCGCGTACGACGACCAGTTCGCGCACTACGACGTGTCGTACTTCCGCAGCGCCTTGCCGACGCACCGTCCGCTCGGGCGCCAGCTCCGGCCCGATGCGCGCATCGTCACCGCCCTCACCGGGTTCGACGACCGCTCGATGATCGCGCAGTGCCTGCTCTACGGGTACGCGATCAGCCTCGAGCCCTACAACTTCAAGGGGCGACCGGGCGACATGCCCGCGACCGTCTCGCTCGCCCGACAGGCCGACGCCCTGCGCGATCGCCACCGCGATCGCCTGTGGAACGGGCGCCTCGTCGTCGATCACGACGTCGTCGCCCTCCGGCCGGACGGTTCCGTGCACGACCTCCTCACCGTGTGGGAGGGCGACGACGGCGCCCGCGCCCTCGTCGTGGCCAACTATGGCGACGAGGTGCTCTCCCTGCATCTGCCCGGCCTCGGCGACGCCGAGACCGACGACCTCGACGGGCTCCGCGCGCCGGTCTCGGACGGGCGCGTCGACGTGCCCGCCCGGAGCGCGACCGTCGTCCTCCCCTCTCTCGACTCGATTGGATCGCTATGAGCAGCACACGCGTCGAGGACCCGCGGGTCCTCGCCCTGGACGACCCCACCGTCACGCAGGCGGTGACGACGCGCTCGCTGAAGGCGCGCCTGTGGACGGGACGTTCCACCGCGGGCAGGTTCTGGATCGCCGTCGCTCCCGCGCTGATCCTCTACACCGTCTTCACGGTGTACCCGATGGGACAGGTGATCGTCGCGAGCTTCACCGATGCCCGCGGGTTCAACCGCGCGTGGGACTTCGTCGGTGCCGACAACTTCGTGCGCATCTTCTCGGGCGACCCCGTGCTCATGGAGGCGATCGGCAACACCGCGATCTACGGGTTCTTCAAGATCGTCGTGCAGACGATCCTGGCGTTCCTCATCGCCGTGCTCCTGCACCGCCAGCTCCGGCTCGGCAACATCTACCGCGCGATCTTCTTCGCACCGATGGTGATCTCGCCGGTGGCGATCGTGTTCACGTGGAGCTTCATGTACGACCCGACCACGGGAACGTTCAACACGCTGCTGCGCAGCATCGGGCTCGGCGGTCTCGCACAGGACTGGCTCGGCAACTACGACCTCGCGCTGTACAGCGTGATCCTCGTCGACCTGTGGAGCGGTCTCGGGTTCAACGTCGTCATCTTCCTCGCGGGACTCTCGACGATCCCGGGCGAGATCCTCGAGGCGGCCAAAGTCGACGGTGCGCGCGGGTGGAAAGCGATGCGCTTCATCACGATCCCGCTCATGATCCCCTCGATCGGACTCGTGCTCGTGCTGTCGATCAACGGTGCCCTGAGGGCCTTCGACACCGTCTACCTGATGACGCGAGGCGGACCGGGCAACTCGACACAGCTGTTCATGACCCAGGTGTTCCAGGAGGGCCTGGTGAACAACAACTTCGGCTACGCCTCGGCGATGGCCGTGCTGGTCCTGATCGTGCTGATCGCGATCGCGGCCGTGCAGAACAGACTCAACAACCGCGTCGCCGCCGAGGAGGGCAACCGATGACCACGCACGCGCCCGCGCGCTCACGCTTCGATTCCCGGTCGATGCTCCGCTTGGCCCGCCGCCTCCCGATCAACCTGCTGCTGATCGTCCTCAGCATCGCGATGATCTACCCGATCGTCATCATCGTCATCACGGCGTTCAAGCCGAACCTCGAGGTGCTGACGAACCCCACCGGGCTGCCGCAGTCTCCGACCTTCGACAACTTCGTCACCTCGTGGCAGGATGCCGGCTTCACCAACCTCTTCTTCAACTCGGTGCTGCTGACCGTCACGAGCATGACGATCGCCACGTTCGTCGCGGCCCTCGCGTCGTACGCGATCGTGCGCCAGGCCACGCGCATCGGCTCGGGCGTGTACCTGCTTCTCGCGGCGGGCATCTTCCTGCCGATGCAGCTCGCGCTCGTGCCGCAGTTCCGCGTGGTGCGCGATCTCGGCCTGATCAATAACTACGCCGGCGTCATCCTCATCTACATCGCGGGCGCCCTGCCGTTCGGCGTCTTCCTCATGGCGGCCTTCATGCGCCAGGTGCCGAAGGAGATCGTCGAAGCCGCGGTCATCGACGGCGCGGGCTACTTCACCCTCTTCCGCCGCATCTTCCTCCCGCTCGCCCGCCCCGCGATCGCGACCTTCTGGGTGCTGCAGGGCGTGGGCGTCTGGAACGACTACCTCGTCCCGCAGCTGCTGCTCACCGACCCCTCGAAGCGGACTCTGACCACCGGCGTGCTCTACTTCAAGGCGCAGTACCTCGCCGACTGGGGCAACATCATGGCCGCGGTGCTCATCATGAGCCTGCCGATCCTGCTGCTGTTCGTCTTCGCGCAGCGCTTCTTCGTCAGTGGCCTCTACGCCGGGGCGGTGAAGTGAGGGCATGAGCTCGCTCGACGATCGCGAGCGGGCGCAGTCGCTCGCCTCGCCGCTGTTCGGCGACCGGTGGGTGCAGGAGCACGCGACGCTTCCGGTGCTGGAGGTCGTCCCGGCATCCGTTCTTGACGGAGTCGGGCGAGCCCCGGATGCCGGGGCCCCGGCGCCGGCGACGGACGCACCGCCCACGCGCGAGACGGTCTCCCTCGACGGAGAATGGCTGCTCGCCGGCGCTCCCGCCGGCCGCGAGTTCGCGATCGAACGCTGGTTCGGCGGGCAGGCCCCTCCCGCGCCCGTGGGCTGGCACCGCCCCGACACCGACCGCTCGTCGTGGATCCGCGCGACCGTTCCGGGGACGGTTCAGGCCGCCCTCACCGCGGCGGGCGAGATCCCCGACCCGCTCCTCCACGACCACACGCACGCCGAGCTCACCGAGCACGGTGTGCCGCGAGAGTGGCCGTGGTACTTCCGTCGCACCCGCGTCGAGGAGCAGCAGTGGTGGTACGCCCGGCGTTTCGACGTGCCGGCCGAGTGGCGCGGGGATCGGGTGCGCCTGGCTTTCGACGGCGTCGATGACGCAGCATCCTTCTGGCTCAACGGCGAGCCGATCGCCCGGCACACCGGCATGTACGGCGGACCCGACATCGACGTGACGGCCCTGCTGCGCGGCGACGGCACCGACGAGATCGTCGTCCGCATCGACACGCCCCCGCGCGACTGGCACGGCGTGCTCAAGCCCTCGCCGGGGTGGGGGTGGCACTACGGCCACCTCATCTCGATCGGGATCTGGCGCGGCGTGCGCCTGGAACGGGTGCCCGACCTCGAGCTCGACGACCTGTTCGTCTCGACGGTGCACGCCGCCGAGGTGGCGGCGCGGATCCGGGTGCAGTGGGACCTGATCGCGCACACCGACGGCGGTCCCGCTCCGACGCGCGTCCGCGTGCTCGACCCCGAGGGCGCCGTCGTCGCCGACGTGACGGCGGAGACCGTGGCATCCCGAGGCACGTCCCGGCACGCGATCGAGATCGACGTCCCCGGCGCCCGGCTGTGGTGGCCGTTCGGCTACGGCGCGCAGCCGTTGTACCGCGTCGAGGCGAGCGTCGACGGGTCATCGCGCTCGACGAGTGTCGGCATCCGCACCGTCGAGATGCGGGCGCTGCCCGAGGTGTCGGGCGACGACGTCTACGACTGGCAGTTCGTGGTCAACGGGCGTCCGCTCTTCCTCAAGGGCGCGAACTGGTGCTTCACCGACCCGATGGCCCGACGCGGGTTCGATGTCGACCGACACATCCTCGACCTGTGCGTGCGTGCGAACCTCCAGATGCTCCGGGCGTGGGGCGGCGGGACGATCGAGAGCGACGCGTTCTACGACGAGTGCGACCGCCGCGGCATCCTGGTGCTGCAGGAGTTCCCGCTTTCGTTCGGACTCGACGCCACGGGAGCCACCCTCGCCGTCGTCGACGAGCAGGCGTCGCGGATCGTCCGGCGTCTGCGCACCCACCCGTCCCTGGTGATGTGGGGCGGCGGCAACGAGAACCCCGAGACCGTCTCGGGCGACGACCTGCTCACCGTGATCGGCACGCGCGTGCGGCAGTACGACCCGACGCGGCCTTTCCACCGCACCGACCCGTGGGGCGGGAGCGAGCACTACTACGGCGTCTATCACGAGGGGCAGCCGGTCGAGGCGTACGCGACGCACGTGCCGCCGGTGTTCGGCGAGTACGGGCTGTCGAGTCAGTGCGACCTCGACAGCATGGCGCGCTTCCTCGACCCCGCGCTGCTGGAGCAGTGGCCGCCGCCCGCGCACGGCGCGATCCTGCAGCACCAGGCGCAGTTCTCGCTGTTCGACCTCTTCAAGCAGGCGCGCTACGCGCACTACGGACCCCTCACCGACTGGGCGACGTTCGTGGAGTACTCGCAGCTCGCGCAGGGCGACGCGTTGCGCTTCGCCTCGGAGCGCCTGCGCGCGCACGCCGGCACGCGCACCTCGGCGTACTGGTTCTACAAGGTCGGCGAGGTGTTCCCGGGCGCCTCGTGGGCGATCGTCGACTACTACGGCCGGGCGAAGCTGTCGTACTACCGCGCGCGCCAGTTCGGCGCGGCACGCTCGGCGTTCGCGGTGTACGAGCGCACGTCGCTCGGCGCGGGCGAGACGTTCTCGGCCGAGGTGCACGCGGCGAACGACACGCCCTCGGGGCTGACCGGTTCGGTGAACGCCCGCCTCTACGACGCCCGGTTCGGCGTGATCGCCGAGCGGGCGGCATCCGTGGATCTGGATGCCGACGCCCACGCGCTCGCGTTCACGCTCGAGGCCGAGGCTCCCGACGCAGGTCCGCTGGTGCTCGCGGTGTACCTGCGCGACGCGCACGGCGAACGCGTCTCGTCGGCCTGGTACGCGCTCAACGCGCAGCCGAAGAGTGCCGAGGTGGCCGCCCTCGAGGCGGAGCCGCTCGACAGCCTGACCGACCGCCCGATCGAGGAGCTGCTCGCGCCCTACGCGACCGGACCGGCGCCGCTGAAGGAGCAGCCCCGCACACGGCTCGAGGCCCGCTTCGCGGGCGGGGCCCTGCGCGTACGCAACGTCGGCGACGTGCCCGCGCCGATCGTGCTCGTCGACGGATTCCCGACGGCGCCGGGCGCGTGGCTCGACGACAACGCCTTCGGCCTCGAACCCGGCGAGGAGCGTCTCGTCGCGTTCTATCTGGCGGGGGCGTCGTGGGACGACCCGCGCGTGCGGGCGTGGAACGCGGATGCCGTGGCGGTGACGTTGTGACGGTGCCCCGCATCCTCGCGACCTGCGGCGGGTGGGCCGACGCCTCGTGGGGCGACCTGGCCTTCGGCCCGCTGCTCCGGCACGCGCTCGATCTCACCGGCGTCGAGGGGCGCCCTCGGATCGTGTTCCTCGGCACCGCGGGCGGCGACCAGCGCATCGACGAAGGCCGCGAGCTCGCCGCGGCGATGGCGGCGGGCGTGGATGCCGTGCACCTGCGCCTCTTCGGACGCACGGTGCTCGACCTGGCCGAGGTTGTGCAGTCCGCAGACCTCGTGTGGACGGGCGGCGGCAGTGTGGTGAACCTCCTCGCGGTGTGGCGCGCGCACGGACTCGACACCGTGCTGCGCGCGGCGTGGGAGAGCGGCATCCTGCTCGCCGGCACGTCGGCTGGGGCGCTGTGCTGGCACACCGGCGGCCCCACCTCGGGCTTCGGCGAGGTCCGCACGATCCACGACGGCCTCGGCTTCATCCCCGGGTCGCTCGGGGTGCACTACGACTCGCAAGCCGAGCGACGGCCCGCGCTTCATCGCGCGATCGCCGAGGGCACGCTCCCCGGCGGCTTCGGTCTCGACGAGGGCACCGGGGTGCTCTACGAGGGGACCCGCGCGGTGGACTTCGTCACCGAGCTGCCCGGGGGCGCCGTGCATCGGGTCGACCGCGACGGGGACGGGGCGGTCGAGGAGGCCGTGCCGACGCGGGTGCTGTGACGCGCCGATCGCTGCGTCGAGAACAGGGAACGCTGCGAAAACAGGGCGTCTGCGCGCGGTGCGGCCTGTTTTCGTGGCATCCCCTGTTCTGGTGACGTCGGCGGGGACGCCGGTGCCCGGCCGCCGGGGCCGGTGTCGGAGGGCACCCGTAGCCTGTGGGCATGAGTGATCTGGTGACCGGGGCCGACGGTGTCGTGCGGTGCGCGTGGGCCGGCTCCGACGCCGAGTACCAGCGTTACCACGACGAAGAGTGGGGATCGACGCTGCGCGGCGACCGCCCCTTGTTCGAGAAGCTGAGCCTCGAGGGCTTCCAAGCGGGTCTCGCGTGGATCACGATCCTGCGCAAGCGTTCGCGTTTCCGCGAGGTGTTCCACGGCTTCGAGCCGGCCGCCGTCGCCGCCTTCGGCCCCGACGACGTCGAGCGACTGCTTCAGGATGCCGGCATCATCCGCCATCGCGGGAAGATCGAGGCCGTGATCGGCAACGCGACCATCGTGGCGGGCATGGCCGAAGGAGAACTCGACACCCTGATGTGGTCGTTCGCCCCCGCGACGCATGAGCCGCCGCGCACGTTCGCCGAGGTCCCCGTGGTGACGCCGGAGTCCACGGCGATGAGCAAAGAGCTGCGCCGTCGCGGCTTCCGTTTCGTCGGGCCGACCACGATGTACGCGCTCATGCAGTCCTCCGGCATGGTCGACGACCACGTCGCGGGGTGCTGGCGCGCGGCGGCCTGACGCCGCGGTCGCTCAGGCGGACCCGTCTTCCCGCTCCGCGTCGAGCTCTTTGAGGCGGCGCAGCTTCGACCAGGGCACGAAGGCGATCCAGGCGACGGAGGCGATCGACGCGCCCATGATCATCGATGAGATGTCCATGCCTCGACGCTAGGGAAGGGGCCGGTCCCGCGGATCCGTCGGGCGACGGAGATGTGCGCTCACCCGCTAGACTGGTTGACGGAGCTTTCGCTCCTCGCGTCGTCGAACGCACCGGCCCCTTTCTCTCGGGCCTTTGACCTTCACGGCGAACGGATGCGCCACCCGGCGCCTTCGCCCCTTGCAGCCGCAGCATCGCGGCATCCCGAATCGCCGTGTGCGCGTGCGCCGCGGCAGGAGTATTCATGACGTCCCAGACTTTCGCCGACCTCGGCGTGCCCGCCCCCCTCATCGCCGTTCTCGCCGCCCAGGGCAAGAACGAGCCTTTCCCGATCCAGGCCGACACTCTGCCCGACACCCTCGCCGGGCGCGACGTGCTCGGCCGCGGAAAAACCGGGTCGGGCAAGACCCTCGCCTTCTCGCTGCCGCTCGTCGCGCGTCTCGCCGCGAACACCGACCGCCGCCGTGGCCGCAAGCCTCGCGCGCTCGTGCTCGCACCGACCCGCGAGCTGGCCAACCAGATCGACGAGGTCATCAAGCCCCTCGCCGCGGCCTATGGTCTGGTCACCGCCACCGTCTACGGCGGCGTGAACCAGAAGCGCCAGGTCGACGCGCTCGCCGCGGGCGTCGACATCCTCGTCGCCTGCCCCGGTCGCCTCGAAGACCTCATCGGTCAAGGCTTCGCGAACCTGAGCGACATCGAGATCACCGTCCTCGACGAGGCCGACCACATGGCCGACCTCGGCTTCCTCCCCGGTGTCACGCGCCTGCTCGCGCGCACGCCCGCCGACGGGCAGCGCCTGCTCTTCTCGGCGACGCTCGACAACGGCGTGGACAAGCTGGTCAAGCGGTTCCTGCGCAACGAGGTGCTGCACTCGGTCGATGAGGCGCACTCGCACGTCGCCGCGATGACCCACCACGTCTTCGCGCCGGTCGACGCGGACGCCAAGAAGGACCTCGTGCAGACGCTCGCCTCGGGCACCGCGCGACGCATTCTCTTCATGCGCACCAAGCACCAGGCCAAGAAGCTCGCGAAGCAGCTGACCGCCTCGGGCATCCCCGCCGTCGACCTGCACGGCAACCTGTCGCAGCCCGCGCGTGACCGCAACCTCGCCGCTTTCGGCGACGGCCGCGCGAAGGTCCTCGTCGCCACCGACGTCGCCGCGCGCGGCGTGCACGTCGACGGCGTCGAGCTCGTTGTGCACGTCGACCCGCCCGTCGAGCACAAGGCGTACCTGCACCGCTCGGGTCGCACCGCCCGCGCGGGCTCGGCCGGCGACGTCGTCACGATCATGCTCCCCGAGCAGCGTCGTGACACCCTCGACATCCTCCGCAAGGCCAAGATCTCGGCCACCCCGCAGCAGGTCACCTCGACCTCGCCCGAGGTCGTCGCCCTCGTGGGCGAGGTCGCCCCGTACGTCAAGCCCGAGCCCGTCGTCGCGCAGCCGCAGGGCGGGGGCCGTTCGCAGGGCGCCAACGCGCAGCGCAAGCGCGCGGCGCGCGGCGAGGGCCAGCAGCCCGCCGGCCGCTCCGGTGGTCAGGGCGGCGGCGGTCGTCGTCGCGGCGCGGGTGCCGCGGCATCCGATGCTCCGGCCGCGGGGCGCGCTCCCCAGGGCGGTCGCGGCGGTCAGCGCTCCGGCGCGGGCCGCGGTCAGGGCGCGGGCGGCGCGCAGCGCGCCGGTGCGTCCGCCGGCCGTCCGCAGGGCGCCGGCCGCTCGGCATCCGGCACTCCCACGACCGGCATGGTCGTCGGCGCCCGCAACCCGCGCACGAACCGTCGCGCCCAGGGCTGAGTCTTCATCCG
>NZ_JARHXC010000259.1:0-10855 GCF_029222405.1 Microbacterium sp. Kw_RZR3
GGGCCGGGAACGGCGCCGAGCTCGGATGCGCGACCGGAAACACGATCGTTGCGCTCTCGTAAGGTCGACGCCCCGTCGCCCTCAGGGAGGGCTGGCAGGATGGATGCCATGGTGACTCTGCTGCTCGATCAGGCGCAGCTCGAAGTCGTGCTGTCGCCGACCGAGCGCGCGCTCTCGTTCCGCAAGAACAACATCGTGGTGCCCCGCGAGCACATCGATCGCGTGCAGTTGACCGACGACGCGTGGACGTGGCTCCGCGGCGTGCCGAACCCGGGCATCAACCTTCCCGTCGCCGTGGGCGCGGGCACGTGGAAGTCGGCGGGCGGCAACGATTTCGTCATCATCCGGGGCCGCAAGCCCAGCGTCGTGGTCGACCTGACCGGTCACGACGAGTTCGAGCGGCTCGTGCTGACCACCAAGCACGGCGTGGCGTTGCTCAAGGCGCTGCGTCTCGACGTGGCATCCGAGCCCGAAGACGTGGCCGACATCGTCGCGTGAGTCGACCCGACGACCGCCGGCCTCCCATCGGGCCTCGTTGAGTGTCCGAAACACCCGGACGATTTTCTGAGACGTCCGGGTTTCTCGGAGACTCAACGAGGTGAACGGACCGCAGCGGGAAACGGGCTCAGGACGTGAACTGGACCACGGTGTCCCATGCGAGCTTCACGATGAGGATCGACAGCGTCACGAGGAACACGATCCGCACGAACCCGCTCCCGCGGCGGGTCGCCATGTGCGCGCCGATGAATCCGCCCGTGACGTTCATCGCGGCCATCGCGAGGCCGAGGACCAGCAGGATCTCGCCGTGCACGCCGTACACCGCGAGGGCGGCGAGATTGGTGGTGAGGTTGGCGATCTTGGCGTTGACGCTCGCCTGCAGGAAGCCGTATCCCAGCACGCCGACGATGAGGATCACGAAGAACGACCCGGTGCCGGGGCCCAGGATGCCGTCGTAGAAGCCGACCAGCAGTCCGATCGCCCCGGCACGCCACGCGACGGCCGCAGCGCGGTCGTGACGGGGCTCGTGCTCGAGACCCATTCTCGGCTTCAGCAGCGTGTAGAGCGCCACGGCGATGACGGCGACGAGGACGATCGGGGTGAGCACCTCTCGCGGGACGTATCGTGACAGCGCTGCGCCGAGCGTGGATCCGGCGTAGGCGCCCACGACGAGGGGGATCAGCAGGACGAGCTGCACCCTGATCTTGCGCAGGTACACCCAGCTCGCCGAGAGCGTGCCGAAGAACGACGACAGCTTGTTCGTGCCGAGGATGAACGGGGTCGCGACGTCTTTCGGCACGGCGATGACGAGGGCCGGCAGCTGGATCAGTCCGCCGCCACCGACCACCGCGTCGACCCATCCGGCCACGCCCGCGGCGATCAGCAGGACGACGAGGGCTGCCACCGAGACGGGGAGCCACTCGGCGATCACCGGTCCATCGAGCACGGTTGATTCTCGCCGACCCGGGAGGCCGCGCCAAATGCGCTGCGCGCCGGGTCAGTCGACGTCGCGACGCCAGGTCGTGAACAGGCCGATCACGAGGAACACGACCGCGTAGGCCAGGAGCACGAGGCCGCCGACCCACCAGTCGAGTGATCCGGAGCCGCCGGACGACATGGCGCCGAAGATCGTCTTGCCCACGAGGGCGTCGCTCGCGGCGCTCGGGAACCACTTCACGACCTCGCTGAAGCCCGACACCAGTCCGCCCAGGGTGCGCACGATCGGCTCGATGAAGAGCGTGACGGCGAGCACGATGACGATCGCGGCCACCTGATTGCGCACGACGGTGCCGACACCGATGCCGACCACCGCCCACAGCGCGAAGGCGAGCAGCATGCGGCCGACGAGCGTCCAGGTGTCGGAGGACCCGAGTTCGGCGTCGACGCCGAAGATGCTGAGCACGCCCGCGCCCGCGGCGATCGCGGCGGCGGATCCGAGGATGCCGTAAAGCAGCCCGACCACGATGCCGACGAAGAACTTGCCGCCGAGGACCACTCCGCGGCGCGGTGTGGCGAGGAAAGTCGGGGTGAGCGTCTTGTGCCGGAACTCGGTGGTGACCATGAGGGTGCCCACGAGCAGCGGGAAGACGTACCCGACCCCGCTCGCCGAGCTGTAGACGAGGCCGGCGAGGCCCTCGGTCTGCGGCGTGGGACCGTTGCCGGTCAGTCGGCCGGAAGCCACGCCGCCGAAGACGAGCGCGAGAACGCCCGCGGTGAAGGCGACGTAGACCACGAGCACGATCGCCAGCACCCACCACCCGGCCGTGGAGAACTGCTTGGTGTACTCGGAACGCGTGGCGGCGATGAGGCTCATCGGGACACCTCCGTGCTATCGGTCGCTGCGCTGTCGGTCGCTGCGCCTTCCGGGGCGGTGCCGCCGTCTTGTGCGGGGGTGGGCGGCACCACGTCGATGACACCCGTGGATGCCACCGAGTACGACGGCCGCGGATCTTCGGACCGTGACGCCTCGGACGGCGGCTCCACCTGGGCCCCGCGAGCGGGCGCCGGGATCGTCACCAGGTCGGTCGAGGGCGCCGGTTCCGCTGCGGCGACGTCGTCGACGGGCGCCGCCGCGGGGGCGACCGGGGCCGCCGCGGGCAGCGGCTCGGCCGCGGGCGCCGGGGTCACGGCATCCGGGACCGCCGTATCCGGCAGGCCGGGTTCGGGTGTCGGCGCCGCGACGGTCGTGCCTCCCGCGCTCGCGTGGACGCGCACGCCGCTGACGAGCTCGAGGAAGATGTCTTCCAGGCTCGCGCCCTTGCTCTGCAGGTGCGACAGGGCGATGCCGGCGCCGGCGGCGAGAGCGCCGATCTCGACGGGCTCGAGGTGGCGGATCGTGAAGCCGTTGCGCAGCAACTGGTACGGGATTCCTCGCTCGTCGAGCAGCGCCGACAGTGCCGCGCGGTCCGGGGCGTCGACGACCGTGGCGTACTCGTCGGGGTCGGCGAGGTCTTCGACACCGCCCTGGAAGACGAGGCGGCCGTGCGAGATGATCAGCAACGCGTCGACGGTCTGCTGCACCTCGGCCAGCAGGTGCGACGAGATGAGAACCGTGCGTCCCTCTTCGGCGAGGTGGCGGAGCAGGGAGCGCATCCACCGGATGCCCTCGGGGTCGAGGCCGTTCGTGGGCTCGTCGAGCACGAGCACGCCCGGGTCACCCAGGAGGGCCGTCGCCAGGCCGAGGCGCTGGCGCATGCCGAGCGAGAAGCCGCCCACGCGGCGTCCGGCGACGTCGGCGAGGCCGACCAGGCCCAGTACCTCGTCGATGCGCGACGTCGGGAGCGATGCGGCGCGCGCGTAGACCTTGAGGTGGTTCGCGGCGGAGCGACCGGGGTGGAAGCTCGACGCCTCGAGCGCCGCGCCCACCGTCTGCAGGGGCGAGGCGAGGTCGGTGTAGCGTTTGCCGCCGATCGTCGCGGTGCCGGAAGTGGGACGCACGAGTCCGAGCAGCATGCGCAGCGACGTGGTCTTTCCGGCGCCGTTGGGCCCCAGGAAGCCGGTGACGAGGCCGGGCTCGACGCGCGCGTCGAGGGAGTCCACGGCCGACACCGCACCGAACCGTTTGGTCAGGCCGGCGAGTTCGAGCACCTGTCCCTCGGGCATGCGGCCCCTTTCTGTCGGCGGGCGTTCCTGCCATCTTCCCCGATCCGGGGGCGAAAACGCATCTCCGCGCGGGCGGGAGGGTGGGCCGAAGGGCGGGCGAGCGGCTGTGTAACGTGGCAGCGTGAACGCTCAGCGATCCGACGACGATGCCGTCCTGGTGCACGCCCTCCGCGGTGTCGGGCATCTGACCCTCAACCGCCCCCGCGCGATCAACGCCCTCGGGCTCGACATGATCCGCGACCTCGCCGCCGCTCTCGATCGGTGGAAGAGCGACACCGACATCGAGCTCATCCTGCTCGACGGTGCGGGCGAGCGCGGATTCTGCGCGGGCGGCGACGTGCGCGCTCTGCACGGCCTGGTGGTGGACGGCCGCGTCGACGAGGTGCACACCTACTTCCGCGAGGAGTACGCGCTCGACCACCTCATCGCGACCTACCCGAAGCCCGTCGTCGCGATCGCCGACGGCGTGACCATGGGCGGCGGCATCGGTCTCGCGGGCCACGCCGCGATTCGCATCGTCACCGAGAACTCCCGTCTGGCGATGCCCGAGACGCGCATCGGCTTCACCCCCGACGTGGGCGGTTCGTGGCTGCTGTCCCGCGCGCCGGGACGACTGGGGGAGTACCTCGGGCTCACCGGAGCGACGATGGATGCCGCGGACGCCATCTACGCCGGGTTCGCCGACCACCTGGTGCCCACGGCCCATCTCCCGGCCCTCTACGACGCCTTCCAGGTGCGCGCGGATCCCGCGAGTCCGACCGAGCTCGTGCTGCTGTTCGACGAGACCGCGGGGCCCTCGCGGCTGGAGGCGGCGAGGCCGTGGATAGACGACGCCTTCGCGGCGGACGACGTGCACGGCATCCTGGAGCGGCTGCGCGCGCGTCCCGAGACCGAGGCCCACGAGACGGCTGAGCTCCTGGCCGACTCGGCGCCGACGGCCGTCGCGGTGACCCTGGCGGCCGTGCGACGGGCGCGCACCCTGCCCGACCTGCGCGCGGCGCTGGCGCAGGAGTACGGTCTGGTCATGTGGTTCGCCCAGACCCAGCCCGACCTGGTCGAGGGCATCCGTGCGCAGCTCATCGACAAGGACCGATCGCCGACGTGGTCGCCACGGCGGCACGAGGATCTCGCGCCAGAGGTCGTGGCATCCGCCCTCGCCTTCGAGCCCGCGCTCGCACTCTGGTGAGACGCCCGTGACCCGCCGGACACGGAGATGGTCGATCGGGCGTCTGCTCGACGGGTTCTTCTTCGTGTTCGCGGGTCTCGCCGCGATCTGGCTCGCGTACCTGAGCTTCACGCAGGCGTTCCAGGTCGGCTGGGCGGGGGTGGTGCTGGCGGTGGCGTTCTGGGCGCTGCTCGCTTATCTCGTGCTGCCGCGGCTTCATCGCATCCTGACGGCGATCTACGTGCCGGACTACTTCATGGGGCGCACGCGCACCTCGGACGGGCTGCTCGGCGACCCGGTCAACCTGGCCGTGCTCGGCGAGCGGGAACAGATCGAGCGGGCGATGGCCGAGGCCGGATGGATCGCCGCCGACCCCGTCGGATGGAGGTCGTCGTGGCGGATCATCGCGTCGACGCTGCGCCGACGCAGCTATCCGACGGCTCCGGTGAGCCCGCTGTTCCTCTTCGGACGCATGCAGGACCTCGCCTACCAGCAGGAGGTCGCCGGTTCGCCGGCGAAGCGGCATCACGTCCGCTTCTGGCAGTGCCCCGACGGGTGGCTGCTGCCGGGCGGACGTCGGGTCGACTGGCTCGCCGCCGGAACCTTCGACCGTGCGGTCGGCCTCTCGCTCTTCACTCTCCAGGTCACGCACCGCATCGACGCCGACACCGACATCGAACGCGACCACATCGTCGCCAGCCTCACGGCCGTGGCCGGGGTGGAGGTCGACGTGATCCGCGACTTCGCGACGGGGTACCACTCGCGAAACGGCGGCGGCGACAGCATCACGACCGACGGCGACCTGCCGATCCTCGACGTGCGGGCGGTGCGGATTCCGGATGCCGTGCCCCGAGGCTCGATCGACGCCGGGGCCGAGCGGTGAGCGGTCGTCGGCAGCCGCGCAAGCGGGCGGCGTTCGAGCCCCTCGCTGTGCCGGAGCCGCGGAATCCGCGGATGCGGCGACCTGCGGCGACGGTCGCCGGGGGAGTGCTCGTACTGCTGCGTGCGCTCTCGGGCGCCGTCTGGGGAGCGTCGGTGCTGTTCGGGCTGCCGCCCTGGCTGCGCGCGCTCTCGGGGTTCGCGAACGGCGACAACACGATCCCCCTCGAGGACACGATCGACGACTTCGGCTTCCCGGTCGAGGTGTTCATCGGGCTGCTCGCCGTCGTGTTCCTCGTGCAGCTGGTGTTCGGCATCCTGCTCCTCCGCGGGAGCAACGCGGCGCGGGTCATCGTGATGATCGTGTCGACGTTCTCGATCACCGCGGCCTTCGTGGGCTGGTGGGAGGTGGGTGCCGAGATCACGGTGGCGACCACTCTGGTGACGCTCGCGCTCGACATCCTCGTGCTGCTCGCCCTGTCGAGCCGGGATGCCGCGGCTTACGCGCGGCGGAACGAGAAGCGCGGCTGAGCGGCCCGGCGTCGCGCGGCGCCCGGGGCTGTGCACAGGTGCGGCGGGTTAGCCTGAGAGGCGCCGCGCACGCGCGCGGCGGAACGGATGACGCAGGTGTTCGACAGCCCGATGTCGGTCTCGGCCTACGAGGTGCTTCGCGTGACGGTCGACGTCGACGACGAAGCGCTCCGTCGCGCCTATCGCGCGCGCCTGCGCGAGACGCACCCCGACACCGGCGGCGACGCCGCGCTGTTCGTGCAGGTTCAGCGCGCGTGGGAGCTCATCGGAACGCCCGAGGCTCGCGCGGCCTACGACCGTGGCCGCGGATCGGCCCCGGGCGAGTGGAGCGGTGGGGCAGCGGCATCCGCGCCCTCCCGACCCGCTGACACGCGCCCGCGCGCGCGATCGCACGGACAACCGGGTGGCTGGCGGCGCGAGCGGTATCTGACCTTGATCCGCGAGTGGGTGGGGCGCGGGGTCGACATCGCGGATCCCTACGACCCGGCCCTCGTGCGCTCTGCGCCGCCGGAGATCCGGCACATCCTCGCCGACGCGCTCGCCGAGGAGGAGACGGCGCGGCTCGTGTCCGAGCTCGGCATGGGCTACACCGTGTGGCACGACGTGTTCGCCGATCGCGACGGGCGTGATCCCGAGCAGAAGATCGACCACGTCGTGCTCGGCCCGAGCGGGCTGTACGCGATGCTGAGCGAGGACTTCGGCGGACCCGTGGGCGTTCGGCGCGGTGAGATCTCGGGCGCGAATGTGATCGGATCGCCCGTGACGCAGCTCGTGTCGCGCGCTCGTGTGGTCGCGCGGTCGGCCGGGGTGCGCTTCAGCGGGGCGATCGTGGTGCTGCCCGACGATGCTGTTCTCGACGCGATCACCGACCTCGGCAAGGTGCGGGGCACGCCGGTTGCGCTCGTGACGCGAAGCGCGTTGACGACCCTGCTGCGGCGTGGGATCCCGGGCGCGCGCGAGGTCGGTGGCACGGAGCTGTTCGACATCCGCACACGCCTGCAGCAGCGGGTCCGTCACGTCTGACGGCCTCGCGCGCCGTCGGGGGCATGCCTAGGGTGGGGACATGAGTACCGACGAGACCCCCTCCGACGACATGAAGCGCAAGTTCCGTGAAGCGCTGGAGAAGAAGAACGGTCAGCAGCGCGCGGGTCAGGCCCACCTCGACGGCAACTCCGCGGTCCACGGGACGCACGCCGCCGTGACCAAGCGGGAGTTCCGCCGCAAGAGCGGCTGACGCGCGTCAGCGGTCACGACCGCTGCCGGAGCGGCGCATCGAAGAACGCGAGTTCGAGCGCCATCGAGCGGTCGTAGGCCGCGGCCATCGCGGCCCGGACGTCGGGGGTGGCCGCTGAGGCGGCGGCATCCGTGATCCGGGCGGCGGTGGCCGACGAGGCCTCGAACCGCTCGTCGCCGTAGGCGGTGAGCCAGTCGGCGTAGGGGTGGTCGGCGTCGAAGGTGCCGCGCCAGCGGACGCCGATGTCGGTGTAGAGCACGAAGCACGGCAGGATCGCGGCGACCAGGACCGCGTACGAGCCCGAGGCCGACGCGGCGTGCAGGTGCTCGGTGTAGTCGAGGGTGGATGCCGCGGGCTCGAGGCCGCTCGGATCGACGTGCGACTGGTGCAGCGCCGCCTCCTCTTCGAGGCACGACACGGACGCTGCGGCCCAGAAGCGCTGCTCGTCGACGGTGGGGGCGAGCGCGGCGGCGCGGGCGAGCACGCGCGCGTACTCGCGGAGGTACAGCAGGTCTTGACCGAGGTACCAAGTGAAGGCCCCTCGATCGAGGTTTCCGGATGCCAGTCCCCGGACGAACGCGCACGCGTCGACGTCGGCGCGGGTCGAGGCGGTGGCATCCCAGCGCTCGGCGCTCCACGAGCGGCCCAGGTCGATGTGCGGGCGGAGCTCGTGCAAGCGGTCGATCGGGCCGTTGCCCTGGCCGACGTGCAGTTCGTCGGCGTGTTCGAGGGCGCCGGTGAGCCAGCGCTTGGCGCGCACCAGGGCGTCGGGCCACGAGAGGTCATGGGCGGCGAGGGTCGCCATGGCCGACGACAGCGAGCAGCCGGTGCCGTGGGTGTGGCGGGTGGCGACGCGCGGGCCGGTCACCGGGTAGACGCCGACCGTGTCGACGATGGCATCCGGGCTCTGTTCGCCGTCGAGGTGGCCGCCTTTCAGGAGGACGGTGGTGTCGGCGCGCGCGGCCAGCGTCCGGGCCTGGACGACGGCGGCGTCCCAGGTGCGGGCGACCGGTTCGTCGACGAGGACGGCGAGCTCGGGCAGGTTGGGCGTGACGAGGTCGGCGCGTCGGCAGAGGTCGCGGACCGCCGCTTCGGCGTCGCCGTCGAGGAGGCGGTCGCCGCTGGTCGCGACCATGACGGGGTCGAGGACGACGAGCGGCGGACGCACGGCGGACAGCCACGCGTCGACGGTCGCCACGACGTCGGCGGAGCCGAGCATCCCGATCTTCACCGCGTCGATGACGACGTCGTCGCTGACCGCTCGCAACTGCGCGTCGAGGAATGCCGGGGGAGGCACGTGCACCTCGCGCACGCCGAGTGTGTTCTGGGCGACGAGCGCGGTGACGGCCGCCATGCCGTAACCGCCGAACGCGGCGATCGCGGTGAGGTCGGCCTGGATGCCGGCACCCCCGGTCGGGTCGGTGCCGGCGATGCTGAGGACGCGGGGGATCATGCGGCGGCCCCCCGGAGCGCGCGCACGACCGCGCCGGGATCGTCGGCCGCACACACGGCGGAGACGACGGCGACACCCGCTGCTCCCGCACGGCGCAGGGGGCCGACGTCGTCGACGTCGATGCCGCCGATCGCGACGCACGGCAGGACGGTGGATGCCGCGAGCTCGGCGAATCCGTCGACGCCGAGCGGTCGCGGGTGGTCGGGTTTCGTCGCGGTGGCGCGGATGACGCCCACCCCGAGGTAGTCGATCGTGCCGTCGGGGAACGCGGCGGCCGCGGCGAGGTGGGCCGGGGTGTTCGCGGTCCAGCCGACGAGCGCGTCCGGGCCGAGCAGGGTACGCGCGACGTCGACGGGGAGGTCGCTCTGCCCGAGGTGGATGCCGTCGACGCGGGCACCGTTCGCTCGCGCGGCCAACACAATGTCGAGGCGGTCATCGACGACGAAGGCGCATCGGCCCGCGATGACATCGGCGAGGTCGAGGGCGCGGGGGTAGAGTTCGCCGCCGGTCGCGACCTTGTCGCGCAGCTGGACGACGGTCACGCCCGCGTCGACAGACTCGTCGACGATGTCGCGCAGCCGCGAGAACGCCACGCGGTGGTCGGTCACGAGGTGCAGGGAGAGGTCGGTCATCGCGCGAGCTCCACCCGGTCGCGGAGATCTGCGGGCTCGATGGCGGCCAGCTCGTCGAGGAAGGCGACGGCGAACGATCCCGGTCCTCGGGCTCCGGATGCCGCCCGCTCCGACGCCACGGCCCAGACGGCGCTCGCCGCGACCGCAGCGTCGAACGGCTCCGCGACCGCAGCGAAGGCGGCCATCGCGGCGCCGAGCGCGCAGCCTCCGCCGGTGACCTTGGTCAGCAGGACGCTGCCGCCGGGGACGCGCGCCGTGCGGGTGGCATCCACGATCAGGTCCGTGTCGCCCGACACGGCGACCGTGCCGCCGGTGCGGGCGGCGAGGGCGCGAGCGGCGTCGAGCGCGTCGTCGGCGGCGTCGGTCGTGTCGACCCCGCGCCCGCCGGAGCCGGCGCCGGCCAGAGCGAGGATCTCGGAGGCGTTGCCGCGGATGATTGCGGGGCGCGCGTCGAGCAGCTCGTGCGCGAGCGCCGTGCGGACGGGAAGGGCTCCCACCGCGACGGGGTCGAGCACCCAGGGGGTGCCGGTGGCGACGGCTTCGCGAGCGGCGTCGCGCTGCTCGGCGGTGGGGGTGCCGAGGTTGACGAGAACGCCGCCGGCGATGCCGGCGAACATGCCCGCCTCTCCGGGGATGTCGCACATGGCGGGCGCCGCGCCGAGGGCGAGGAGTGCGTTGGCGGTGAAGTTCGTCACCACCGCGTTGGTGATGCACTGCGTGAGCGGTGATGTCTCGCGGAGGCGCGCGAGCGCGTGCGAGGGGGCCTGCGCGAGCGCTTCGGCGGGAGCGGGGGCATCCGCGGGGGTAGACGGAGACGACGACGTGCGAACGACCATTCGCGACATCCCTTCGCTAGTACGAACTAGATCAGGTTCGACGGGTGTGTTCTCAGCCCTAGCGGGCACCCCGTGTCACTGCGGGCGACGCTAGCACAGAGCTCGCGGCGCTCGGTGCGGGTGGGAGGGTGCTGACGGGTGGATGCCAGAGGCGTGGCGTAGGCGGGCGGGACGGTGCGGGCGTGCGGTTCGGACGACCCCGCTGCGCGCGGATCGGCACGGATGCGCGACGTGGTTCAGGGGAGGGGGAGACGGGCGGGCAGTCGGGCCGGGCGGGTCGGGCGACGCCCGTGCGCGCGGATCGGCGCGAAGCGCGATGTGGTTCAGGGCGGAGAGGTGGATGGACGTGCGGAAGGGCGGAGGGGCGCATGGGCGCGGGGCGCGCGCGAAGGCGCAGAGGCGCGCGGGGCGCGGCGCGGAAACGGACGCACGCCGACGACCGCCTTGGGAAGCCGGTCAGAACGGGGCGTGGTCATGGTCGGGTGGGGTTGGGTCGTCGGGGAGGAACCTCACCGCGGGTGAGTA
>NZ_JARHXC010000025.1:0-31707 GCF_029222405.1 Microbacterium sp. Kw_RZR3
ACGTCCGTCGACACGATCGCGGCGGCCGTCCGCAGCGGTGCTGTGCTGCGGGTGCGTCGGCGATGGATCGCTCTTCCCGATGCCGATGCTCACCTCCTTTCCGCCGCGCGTGGCGGCGTGACACTCGCGTGCGCCACCGCTGCAGCCCGGCACGGGTTGTGGGTGTTCGATCAGAACCACGTCCACGTCGCGGCACCCGCCCACTCCGGGCGGATCTCCGTATCGGCCGGAACTCGCGTTCATCGCTCGCGCCCTCTCATCCAGCGGCATCCGGAGGATCTGGTCGACGGTGTGGTCAATGTGCTCGGTGTGGTGAGCGGGTGCCTCCCACCGGAACAGGCGCTCGCGATCTGGGATTCGGCGCTCAACAAGGGGCTCGTCACGCTCGACGAGATGCGTCGTTATCCCCTCAGGGGCCGCGCGCTCGAGCTCGCGGAACAGGCGACGCCGCTCGCGGACTCCGGCCTGGAGAC
This sequence comes from Microbacterium sp. Kw_RZR3, assembly GCF_029222405.1. NCBI lineage: Bacteria > Bacillati > Actinomycetota > Actinomycetes > Micrococcales > Microbacteriaceae > Microbacterium > Microbacterium sp. Kw_RZR3. The sequence continues at coordinate 474 of NZ_JARHXC010000025.1, forward strand.
CTTCCTCCTCGTTCGCCTGAGATGGCTTCGCCAGAGGCTGTGCCCGCAAGCGTGGATCCTCGGCCGTCGTGTGGACCTGCTCATCGGTGAGCGGCTCGTCGTGCAGGTCGACGGTGGGCACCATGTCGGCGCGCAGCGCGAAGCCGACGTTCGACACGACGCCCTTCTCGCGCTGAACGGCTACCACGTCATCCGCGTCGGGTACCGCCAGATGGTCGACGACTGGCCCTCGGTCCAACTGATGATCGTCCAGGCGATCGCGCAGGGGCTGCACCGCGCTCGTTGAGGCGGAGGTGCCCTGGCCTGGTGGCTTGCTCGGCCCTGTCCCTGGGAGGGAGGGGATTCTGGGAGGGGAGGATGCCTGGCCGTCGGGGGTCCTCCCGTGGCTGATTCTCCTCCTGGGGTGGGTGCTCGGCCCGTCCCGGAGTGGCCATCCCCCTGGCCTGGTGGCTTGCCCGGTTATCTCCCCAACGGCAACCAGTGTCTGGGAGGGGAGGGGATTCTGGGAGGGGAGGATGCTGGGGCGCTGGGTGTCCTCCCGTCGCTGCATCTCCTCCCGTCGCACGCAACCGCTCCGGCGTCCGGCCCCGCAACCGGCCCGCGCCCCACCCGGACGCCCGCACACAGCAGCCCCGGGTAGTCTGTTCCGGTGGCCTCCGCTCCCCACGAGAACCCCTATTCCGCTGCCGGCGTCGACACTGCCGCCGGAGACCTCGCCGTCGAACTCATGAAGTCGGCCGTGCGCCGCACGCACGGGCCCGAAGTGCTCGGTGGCGTGGGCGGCTTCGCCGGCCTCTTCGACGCCTCGGCGCTCCGCGACTACGCCAAGCCGCTGCTCGCGACCAGCACCGACGGTGTCGGTACGAAGGTCGCGATCGCGCAGGCGATCGACAAGCACGACACGATCGGCGAAGACCTCGTCGGCATGGTCGTCGACGACATCGTCGTGGTGGGCGCGCGTCCGCTCTTCATGACCGACTACATCGCGTGCGGCAAGGTCGTGCCGCAGCGCATCGCCGACATCGTCGCGGGCATCGCGCGCGGCTGCGCGGCCACGGGCACCGCGCTCGTCGGCGGCGAGACCGCCGAGCACCCCGGCCTGCTCGGCATCGACGACTACGACGTCGCGGGAGCGGCGACCGGCGTCGTCGAGGCCGACCGCGTCCTGGGCGCCGACCGCGTCCGCCCGGGCGACGTCGTCCTCGCCCTCGCCTCGAGCGGTCTGCACTCCAACGGCTACTCGCTCGTGCGCCACATCATCACGGGCGCGGGCATCGCCTACGGCTCGGCTTCTGTCGACCTCGGCGGCACCTGGGGCGAGGCGCTCCTCGAGCCCACGCGCCTGTACACCTCACCGCTGCTGCGTCTTCTCGACGACGCGGCCGTCGGTTCCGGCATCCACTCGCTCAGCCACGTCACGGGCGGCGGCATCGCGGCGAACCTCGCGCGCGTGCTGCCCCAGAACACGTGGGTCGACCTCGATCGTTCGACGTGGAGCCCCTCGCCGGTGTTCCGCGTGCTCGCCGACATCGGCGGTCTCGAGCTGACCGCGACCGAGGGCACGTGGAACCTCGGCATCGGCTTCCTCGCCGTCGTCTCGCCGGAGGTCGCGGATGCCGCGATCGCGGCGCTCACGGCCGATGGCATCGCCACGTGGCAGGTCGGCGTCGTCCGCGACGACCAGCGCCCCGAGGGCGACTACGAACAGGGCGCGAAGGGCGTCGACGGAGGCGCCGTGCGCCTGGTTGGCTCGTACGCGGATGCCGGTCACCCGGCGAACGGAGCGAAGTAACACCCCATGTGCGGCATCGTCGGCATGGCCGGGCAGGGCCCGGTCAACCAGGAGATCTACGACGCGCTCCTCCTTCTCCAGCACCGGGGACAGGACTCGACGGGCATGGCCACGGCCGAGTCCAGCGGCGTCTTCCACATCCACAAGGCCCGCGGCCAGGTGCGTGAGGCGTTCCGCACCCGCGACATGCGCGCCCTCCTCGGCGACATCGGTCTCGGCCACGTGCGCTACGCCACGAAGGGCACGGCCTCCAGCGAAGAAGAGGCGCAGCCCTTCTACGTCAACGCCCCCTACGGCATCGTCCTGGTGCACAACGGCAACCTCACCAACACCCGCGAGCTCACGAGCGAGCTGTTCCACAAGGACCGCCGGCACCTGAACACCAGCTCCGACACCGAGCTGCTGGTGAACATCCTCGGCTCCGAGCTGCAGTCCGAGATCACCGGCCCCGACCTCGATCCCGCGCAGGTCTTCCGCGCCGTCGGTCGTGTGCACGAGCGCGTCGAGGGCTCCTACGCCTCGATCGCCCTCATCGCCGGCTACGGTCTGCTCGCGTTCCGCGACCCGTTCGGCATCCGCCCGCTCATCCTCGGCAAGCGCCCCGCGCCCGAGGTGCCCGGCGGAGAGCCCCGCGACGAGTGGATCGTGGCATCCGAGTCGCTCGTGCTCGAGAACGCGGGCTTCGAGGTCGTCCGCGACGTCGAGCCCGGAGAGGCTGTGTTCATCAGCCTCGACGGCACGCTCCACGCTCAGCAGTGCGCGAAGAGCACGATGCTCGCGCCGTGCTCGTTCGAGTACGTCTACCTCGCGCGTCCGGACTCGGTCATGAACGGCGTCTCGGTGTACGAGACGCGCTTGCGCATGGGCGAGCGCCTGGCCGACACCGTCGCGAAGTACACCCCCGCCGGGTCCATCGACGTGGTCATGCCGATCCCCGACTCGGCGCGACCGGCGGCGATGCAGGTCGCCCGCAAGCTCGGCATCGAGTACCGCGAGGGCTTCTACAAGAACCGCTACGTCGGCCGAACGTTCATCATGCCCGGGCAGGCCGTGCGCAAGAAGAGCGTGCGCCAGAAGCTCAACGCCATGTCGACCGAGTTCCAGGGCAAGAACGTGCTGCTGGTCGACGACTCGATCGTGCGCGGCACGACGAGCCGCGAGATCATCCAGATGGCTCGGGATGCCGGGGCCAAGAGCGTCACGTTCGCCTCGGCGGCTCCTCCCGTGCGTTTCCCGCACGTGTACGGCATCAACATGCCCTCCCGCCACGAACTCGTCGCGCACGGACGGACGATCCCGGAGATCGCCGAGGAGCTGGGCTGCGACTACCTCGTCTACCAGGAGGTCGATGACCTGAAGGCGGCGATCATGGAGGGCACCGACCTGGTCGACCTCGACATGAGCTGCTTCGACGGTCGCTACGTCACCGGCACCGTGTCGGAGGAGTACCTGGCCTGGGTCGAGGGCAGCCAGGAGTCTTGACTCCGCGCCGCGCGGGGACCGTCGCGCTCGCCGCGGCAGCGATCGTCCTGCTCGCGTTGACGTTGCGCATCGCCGTCGCCTCGCTGTCGCCGCTCCTGATCGTCATCGAGCGCGATTTCCCCCTCCCGGCCGCCGTCGTCGGCCTCATCGGCATGGCGCCCCCCGTCGCCTTCGCGATCTCAGGCTTCGTGACTCCCGCGATCGAGCGTCGCGTGGGCCTCGAACGCCTGGTGCTTCTGGCGGCGGTCGTCGCGGCGGTCATGCTGGGGATGCGCGCGATCGCCGTCGATGCGATCACCTTGCTCGCCGCGACCGCCGGGATCTTCGCGGCGGTCGGCGTCGCCAATGTGCTGCTGCCCGCCGTGGTGAAGAAGTACTTCCCCACTCGCATCGGCCTGATGACGACGATCTACACGACCACCATGGCGGTCGCCACCTTTATGCCGCCGCTGGTCGCCGTGCCGCTCGCCGAGAGCGTCGGATGGCGCGGCTCGTTCACGCTCTGGGCGGGTGTCGCCGTGGCCGCGGTGGTGCCGTGGGTCGCGATGAGCCTGCGCGCCCGGGCGGCGCGCGCCGACATCATCGAGCAGCCGAAGACCTCCGTGCTGTCGCGTGTGATCCGCGTGCCGCAGACGTGGGCGCTGGCGGCGACGTTCGGGGTGAACTCGTCCGTCGCCTACGGACTCTTCGCGTGGTTGCCGCCGCTGGTGATGGGCGTCGCCGGGGTGGACGCCGCCGAGGCCGGCCGGTTGCTCGCCCTGTTTTCGTTCATGGGCTTGCCGGTCTCGCTCGTCGTTCCGCTCTTGGTCGTGCGGGCGCGCAGTGTCGCCCCGTTCTACGTCGTCGCCGTGGTCGGCGGTCTCGCCGGGGTGGCGGGGCTGCTCTTCGCCCCCGCGGCCGCGACGACGCTGTGGGTGGTGCTGATCGGCATCCCGCCCCTGATGTTCCCCATGGCGCTCGTGCTCTTCGGCCTGCGCACGCGGTCGCACGACACCGCGGTCGCGCTGAGCGGGTTCGTCCAGAGCGTCGGCTACGGCATCGCCGCGCTCATGCCGCTCGCCATCGGCGTCACCCACGAGGTGACCGGCGGATGGACGGCCGGTCTGATCGTGCTCGGCGTTGTCATCGCGTGCGTGATCCCCGCGGGGATCGTCGTCTCACGCGGAGAGACGATCGAGGAAGCCTGGGAGCGCCGTCACGGCACCGCCTGGTGACAGCCGCGAACGCGGCTCGGGTAGGGTGCTGAGGCCCTACGCCTTCTCGTCTTCGTACTCGTCGGAGTACTCGTCCGCCCACTTGTCGACGTACGCGTCTTCACCCGGTTCGGGTGCGCCCAGTTCGCGCTCGAGCGCTGCGTAGTTCACCGAGTAGGTGTCGTACTTCAGCTCACGGGCGATCTTGGTGTGCTTCGCCTTCTGACGGCCACGCCCCATGCGAGACCCCCTCACGATCGACATCGCAGGCCGTGCTCAGGGCCATGCGTATTGCGGTTCCGGACCGAGCCGGTAAGAGTAACACCCAGGATATCACGGTGCCCCTCGACCCCGACCGTCGGCGGTCCGCGCGGGGGTTCACCGGCGACGAGGGGAGAACGGAATGAGCGACCACGAGCCGTCGGCGGTGGCATCCGGAGCCGTCATCGCGGGAGTCGTGCCGGGGCAATCGCCCCGCGTCGTGCACGAAGCCGCGCGGTACGCCGCACTGGCGGGCGTCGACCTGATCGTGGCGCACGTCGACACCACGCGGTTCGTCGCCTTCGAGGATCCGGACGGGTACGTCAACTCGGCGACCCTCGACGTCGCGGGCGAGGTGGCGCGGGCTGCGCTGGCCGAGGTCGAGAAGGATGCGGCGGTCGCCCTCGCGGGAAATCCCGTGACGTGGTCGGTGCGGCAGCTGATCGGCGATCCCGCGCTGTCGCTGATCCAGCTCGCCGACGAGGTGGGTGCGTCGTTGCTCGTCGTCGGTACCCGCAAGCGCGGACTGGGCGAGTCGCTCCGCGAGTTCCTGACGGGGTCGGTCGCCGCCCGGCTCTCGCACCGGCAGCACCGTCCGGTGCTGGTCGTTCCGCTCGGAGAGCCGGTCGGCGCTCACGAAGAGCTGCCCTGGGAGTGACGCGTCAGCTGCGCATCGCGCGGGCGACCGCCTCGGACGCGTGACGCAGCGCCGCCTCGATCTCGTCGATTCCGGATGCCGAGAGCTCGCCGCCGCGGGCCACGTGCGACCGCAACTCCGAACGGACGCGTCCACGGAACTCGGTGATCGCGGCATCTGCGCGGTGCAGCTGCTCGCGCGTGCGGGAGCGAGCGTCGTCGGCGGGCGTCGTCTCGGCGTGCTCGCGCTCCTCGCGCGATGCGGCGGCGAGATCGGCGCGGAGGCTCCGCATGGCATCCCGAACGCTCCCGCGCACTTCGTCGGCGATGAGGCGCACGCTGTCGGCCAGGTCGGCCTGGATGCCCTCGAGGTCGCCCGTGCGGGCCGCGACCTCGGCGCGTCCGGCATCCGTGATCTCGTAAACGGTCTTTCGTCCGTCGACGGTCTTCGTGACGAGGCCCTCGTCCTCGAGCTTTGCGAGGCGCGGGTAGATGGTTCCGGCCGAGGGGGAGTAGGTGCCTCCCGTGCGGTCGGACAGGGCCTGCATAAGGTCGTATCCGTGGCGCGGGGCCTCGTCGAGAAGGCTCAGAATGTACAGGCGCAGGCCGCCGTGCGAGAAGACCGGGCTCATCACCATTCCTCCTCTCCGGCGAGTTCCTCGGGGCGGAGCCCTGAGATGCCGCGGCGCAGCACCGTGATCTCTCCCGACACGGTGTTGGCGCGCACGTCGACGAAGGATCCGGCGAGGGTGGCGGTCGAACCCGTGTAGTTGGTGGGGCCTGAGCCGGAGCGGACGTGTCCGTCGATCTGCACGCGCCCGCTCACCGAGCGGGAGACGTAATTGGCGGGCAGGCCGCGGTCGAGGCGGATGGTGGCCGCGCCGTTGACGGAGTTGAGCGCGATCGACTGCACGGGGCCGGTGGAGTCGACGAGCATCGCGCCCGAGACCGTGTCGATCGACGCCTTCGTCACGGCGCCGGTGACGGTGACGTCGCCGGAGACACTGTTGGCGCTCAGTGCACCCTCGAGCTCACGCACCTGCACGTCGCCCGAGACCGCGTTCGCGCTCACGTCGCCGACCAGGCCGTCGACGATGATGTCGCCGGACACCGTGTTGAGGCGGGCGTCGGTACGCAGACCCGAGACGAGGGCGCTCGCGCTCACGACGCCGAGGGTGAGGGCGACCGAGCGCGGCACGGCCACGCTCACCTCGGCCTTGGGGCCGCCGGCGCCGAAGTTGCGGAACACCTCGAGGAAGTTGTCCCAGCGCAGCTGCGGGTGGTCGATCTCGAGGCGGCCGTCGGTCATCTCGATGCGGAGGTCCTTGACCGTGACGCCGTGCACCTCGATCCGAGCGCTCGGGTCGTCGTGCGCGATCACGTCGATCTGGCCGCCGACGAGGCCGATCTTCAGTTCGCGAACGTCTTCCAGGTCGATGACGCGTGTCTCGCCGGGGTGGACGATCCATTTCTCCATGGCGGGCTCCTCTCTCGCGATATATCGCGTTCGGGAACAGTATCGAGATATATCGCGTTTTCGTCAACCCTCGTGGCAGGGTTCCGGTGGCTTCGACAGGCTCAGCCACCTAGGATTCGGTGGCTTCGAGAGGGGCGGCCGTGGGGTTCCGGTGGCTTCGACAGGCTCAGCCACCTAGGGTTCGGTGGCTTCGAGAGGGGCGGCCGTCGGGTCCCGGTGGCTTCGACAGGCTCAGCCACCTCGGGTGTGGCGGCTTCGACAGGGGCGGCCGTCGGGTTTCGGTGGCTTCGACAGGCTCAGCCACCTGGGGTGCGGCGGCCCCTGCGCGCGCCAGCAGAGGTCCCTGAGCTTGTCGAAGGGACCGGGTTCCCACGCCAAAGACGGATGCCACGCGCTCGATGAGCACGTGGCATCCGGGGCGGGAGGACCCGCCGGAGGGGAGGTGACGCGCACCCGAAACGCGTCGACCTCTCAGGGGGTCAAACGGGCTTGCGTCCGCTGATCAGGCGGAACAACAGCACGATGAGGGCGATGAGGCCGACGATGATCGCGACCCACAGGAGGAAGCTGGCGGCCTGGCTCATCCCGCTCACGATGGCGATGACGATCGCAGCCACGATGATGATGATGAGGAAGATGTTCATGGGGGGCTCCTTGCTGTTCACCGCGTCATGACGCGGCACCCTGGCGAGTGGTTCTTCAACCGTGTCACTCGGGCGCTGGATCGGGAGGGGGTTGACGCGCCTGGGAAAACGCTGTTAGCCGGGCTCGCGCGGAGAAGGGTGGGCTCGGGCGATCGCGGGGACGGTGTCAACCCCGATCAGTCGTGGGGAGCGGTCGTCGTAGCGTCGGTGGTCCGACGGAAGGAGACGATCATGCCCCAGGGGCGAGGATCCAACAGTCTGAAAGACCCGGAGCTCTACGAGGAACTGCGCAAGCAGGGCGACTCGAAGGAGAAGGCGGCGCGCATCTCGAACGCGGCCGCGGCCCAGGGGCGCGGCAAGGTCGGTGAGAAGGGCGGCCACGCCGAGAACTACGAGGACCGGACGGTCGACGAGCTGAAGAAGCGCGCGAAGGAGCTCGGGATCACCGGCTACTCGGGCAAGAAGAAGGCGGAGCTGATCGACATGCTCCGCAACCACTGACCCGATGGCGCGTCTCGTCCGTGTCCGACCCTACGAGGACCCCGGCTTCCGCCGCGTGCGCTCGGGGTCGGGGTATCGCTTCGTGGACCATACGGGTGCCCCGGTGCCTGAGCGCGAAGCCGAACGCGCGCGGAGCCTCGTCATCCCGCCGGCCTGGCGGGAGGTGTGGATCGCGACACAGCCCAACGCGCACATCCAGGCCGTGGGAACCGACGAGGCCGGGAGGCGCCAGTACACCTATCACGCCGACTGGTCGAAGCGGCAGGACAAGGGCAAGTTCGCCCGTGCGCTGCAGCTCGCCGAGGCCCTCCCGCGCGCCCGTGCGCGGGTGACCCAGTCCCTACGTCGGAGCGACATAGACCGGGAGCGGGTCCTGGCCGTGTCGTTCCGCTTCCTCGACCTCGTCGCTCCGCGCGTGGGGAACGCGCGGTACTTCGTCACGAACGGCAGCCGCGGCCTGACAACTCTCCAACGCAGGGATGCCACGGTCGAGGGCGACCTCATCCGGCTCTCGTTCCCCGCCAAGAGCGGCAAGCGCGCCGACCTTCGTGTCCGCGATGCGGAGTTGGCATCCCTCATCGAAGAACTCGCACTCGGCCGCTCGCGCGCTGCGCTTCTCAGCTACAAACGGGGGCGGCGGCGTGTGCCACTCACCCCCGGGGACGTGAACGCGTACGTCCGCTCCCTCACCGGTGGCCCGTTCAGCGCGAAGGACTTCCGGACGCTGCGCGGCACGATCCTCGCGGCCGAGGCGCTCGCGAAGGTCGGGGCCACGGGTGGCAAGAACGAACGCAAGAAGGCCGAGGTCGCGGCGGTTCGTGCGACCGCCGAGGCGCTCGGCAACACGCCCGCGGTGGCGCGGTCGAGCTACATCGACCCGCGCGTCTTCTCGCTGTACCGCAAGGGGCGCACGATGGAACTCGGCGGGTCTAAGGATGCCGCGATCAGGCGGTTGATCCTCGGGGAGTGACCGCGTCGACGGTGATCGCGTCGACGATGTCGGGGAGCGCCGGGACGGGCACCACCACGACGTCCTGGATCTTCCAGTCGAGGGCGACGCATCCCTGTCGGGCACCGTCGACGTCTGCGAGCGCGACCTTCTTGCGACGGGGGACGACGAACGCCTCGACGTGGAACACGTGCCCCTCGTCTCGCACGCGGCTTCCCGCCTCCCGTACCCACGGGAGCCCCGCGAGGTACTGGTCCACCCGGTCCACGAGAGGGTGCGGGTGGGCGTCGTCGAAGGTCGTCGCGCGCGCGTCCATCAGGTCGACGACGGCGGCGCGCAGGTTGCTGATGCCGTCGTGGACGATGCTCCCGGCGATGAAGATCGCCGCCGCGGCATCCATCCACCACAGGCCCACGCCGATCCCGAGGACACCCACGATGGTGCCGACGGAGGTCATCCAGTCGGCCTTGTTCATGTCGGCGTCGGCGTAGAGCACCTTGTCGTGCAGCTCGCGAGCGAGCCCGAGCTTCATCCGGCCGACGATGACCGGCGGGATGCCCGTGACCGCCATCACCGCGACCATCAACCAGCCGAGCCAGATCGTGACACCGAAGAGGTTCACGGTGCCGATCGTGGGGTGCTCCGCGGTGAGCAGGCCGATGCCGGAGTCGACGATGAGGAAGAGGCCCATCGCGGTCAGGGCGACAGCGGCGACGAGGTGGCCGATCGCGACCGAGCGATGGAAGCCGTAGGGGTGACGGACGGTGGGTCGGCGCCGCGCCAGACGCACGGCGATGAGGAACGCGATCGGGGGGATGAACGAGAGCAGGTCCTCGATCCAGGCCGCCTTCATCGCCTGCGAGTTGCCGAGGACGAGAAAGACGAGGGTGGCGGTCACCGCGAGGAACGCGAGCGTGACCCACTCGAGACGGATCGCGCGGCGCAAAACCTGGGCCTGTCGCTCGGGGAGTTCGGTGTGGCCGAAGCGCGCGATCATCGGCCGACCCCCTCGGTGGCGGCCTCGTCGGTCAAGAAGGTCTCGAGCCGCGAGACGAAAGCGTTCTCGCCGAGCGGGACGAGCATGACGAGATTCGCGGTCGACCCGTCGTCGAGGGTGACCTCGCCGTAGGGACGCGTCATCCCGGCCCGCTCCGTCCACGGGGTCTCGTCGGTCACGCCGCCGGCGACGACGTCGAGATCGCCGTTCTCGAGGCCGCGGACGAGCGCCTCCTCGGAGCCGACGGTCCAGTCGACCTCGGCATCCATCGAGGCGGCGAAGTCGGTGAGGGCGTCGACCTCGCTCCCGCTCGGACGGTCGCCGTCGATGCGTACGAAGTCGCCGTTGGGGGAGACGCCGGCGTGCAGGACTCCCCCCTCGACGCGGTCGAGGGTGCCCTGCGGGTCGGCCGGGATCCGGATGCCGCAACCCGCGAGCAAGAGGACGCTCAGGGCCGCGGCGACGACGGCCGCGGGTCTCGATCTGGGCATGACTCCGCCTTCCGTGTGGGGACGCCGGAGGATTCTGCTCCGTCCGGGGCCGGCGCGTCGCGGGGGTTGCGCGCGCCCCGTCTCCCGCCCTCGCGCCCTGCCCCCGTGCCGCGCTCCCTCGCCGCGCTCCCGGGCGTTGAGTGTCCAAGACACGCCGCAACGCGATGACCGGTTACGGCGTGTTCTGGACACTCGACGGGGGGGTTCGTGCGGGCGCGCGCTCCGGCGCCGGTGCGGGAGAGCGGCGTAGGGTGGCGCGGTGAGCATGTGGCGCGATGTCGTCCTCGTCGCGGTCGGCGGCGCGATCGGCACCGCCGCGCGCGCCGGGCTCACCCTCGCCCTGGGGGACGACCTCGGGCCCGCTCTCGTTCCCCTCGTCAACGTCGTCGGGGCGTTCGCGATCGGCGTCGTGTTCGGTTTCCGAGCCCGGATGCCGGAGTCGTCGCGCGCGCAGCGAGCGCAACTGTTCCTCGGCACCGGGGTCCTCGGCGGCTTCACGACGTACAGCGCGCTCGCCGTCGAGTCCGCCGACCTCACGCAGCTGTGGTGGGGCGCGGCGACGGTGGTCGTGGGGACGGCGGCGGCATGGGGCGGCGTGGTCCTCGGACGCGGGCGTCTTCGGTCGCGCTGAGCGGGACGCATGGCACGCTCGTCCACGGTGGCGCGAACGGCGTCGCCGGGTCGAGGCGCTCGAGGCCTGATCGCCGCGTAGATTGACGGGCGTGACCCCGCTCGTCTTCGCCGCCGTCGCCCTCGCGGGCGGAATCGGTGCGGCGGCGCGGTATCTGCTCGATGTCGCCATCCGCCGACGGACGGGCGAGAGCTTCCCGTGGGGCATCCTCGTGGTCAACCTCTCGGGGGCGCTGGTGCTCGGCATCCTGAGTCGCCTTCCCGCGGACGAGGCGTGGAGGTGGATCGTGGGGACGGGGCTGCTCGGCGGCTACACGACCTTCAGCGCTGTCGCGGTGGCGACCGCGCTGTTCGCCGAGGAGGGGCGGACGCGGACGGCGACGGTCTACGCCCTCGCCTCGTTCGTGGGGTCGGTTCTCGCCGCCCTCGCCGGGTTGGCCATCGGTTCGCTGGTCTGACGCGGCCTCGCCCTCGGGGGTGCGTGGGATACTGAGCGTCGATACAACTCTGTATCGAATCGCGATCCCGAGAGGTCCTTCGTGTCGTATCTGGCCGTCCTGAGCCTGAAGAACCGCGCCCTGATCGCCCTCGTCACGATCGTCGCCGCGATTTTCGGCGGCCTCGCGCTGACGAGCCTGAAGCAGGAGCTCATCCCTTCGATCCAGTTCCCGCAGCTCGCCGTCGTCACGACCTATCCCGGCGCCTCGCCCGAGGTGGTCGAGGCCGACGTGTCGACACCGATCGAGAACGCGATCCGCGGCGTGGACGGGCTCGAGTCCACGACGGCCACCAGCACGACGAACTCGTCGATCGTCTCGGCGTCCTTCACCTACGGCACCGATCTCGCCTCGGCGCAGCAGAAGATCCTGGCCGCGATCGCGCGCATCAAGGACCAGCTCCCCGAGTCGGCCGACACCACCGTCGCGTCGGCGAGCATCGACGACTTCCCGGTCATCCAGCTCGCCGTCACCGGCTTCAGCGACGCCGAGGCCGTCCAGTCCACACTGCAGACGAGCATCATCCCCGACCTCGAAGACGTGGAGGGTGTCAACGGCGCGCAGATCGTCGGCGGAACGGGTCAGCGGGTCACCATCACGCCCGACGCGGGCAAGCTCGCGGAACGCGGGTACACGCAGCAGTCGATCACCGACGCCCTCGACGCGAACGGCGTGCTCTTCCCGGGCGGATCGATCACCGAGGGCGATCAGACCTTGACCGTCCAGACGGGCGCGAAGCTGACCAGTGTCGACGAGATCTCAGCGCTTCCCCTCGTCCCCTCCGATGCCGCGCAGTTCCGCGCCGGCGCCACGACGATCGCCGACGTCGCCGGTGTCGCTCTCGGGGCCGACCCCACCACGACCCTGTCGCGCGTCGACGGCAAGCCCGCCCTGACGATCGCCGTCACGAAGCTCCCGGCCGCCAACACCGTCGACGTGTCGCGCGGAGTGCTCGCCGCCCTCCCGGGGTTGGAGTCCACGCTCGGCGACGGCGCCACCTTCACGGTCGTCTTCGATCAGGCCCCCTTCGTGGAGCAGTCGATCGAGGCGCTCGCCCAGGAGGGTCTGCTCGGGCTCGTCTTCGCCGTCGTCGTCATCCTGATCTTCCTCATGTCGGTGCGCTCGACCCTCGTCACGGCGATCTCGATCCCGACGAGCGTGCTGATCACCTTCGTCGGGCTCCAGGCGTTCGGCTACTCGCTGAACATCCTGACCCTGGGTGCCCTCACCATCGCGATCGGTCGCGTCGTCGACGACTCGATCGTGGTGATCGAGAACATCAAGAGGCACTACGTCGGTGACGCCGAGAAGATCCCGACCATCGTCCGCGCCGTGCGCGAAGTGGCGGCCGCGATCACGGCATCCACGATCACCTCGGTCGCGGTGTTCCTCCCGATCGCGTTCGTCGGCGACGTGACCGGCGAGCTGTTCCGGCCCTTCTCCCTCACCGTCACGATCGCGATGGCCGCTTCGCTGCTGGTGTCGCTGACGATCGTGCCGGTGCTGGCGTCGTGGTTCCTCAAACCGGGCAAGGTCATCCGGGATGCCGAGGGCAACCCGATCGACCCCGAGGCCGCCGACGCGCCGCCCTCGCGCCTGCAGAAGGGGTACGTGCCCATCCTCCGGTGGACGCTGAAGCACTCCTGGGTCACGCTCACCGTGGCCGTGCTGGTGCTCGGCGGCACCCTCGCCGCTGTGCCCCTGCTCAAGACCGATTTCCTCGGGGACTCGGGACAGAACACCTTCACCGTGACCCAGAAGATCGGGTCCGCTCCGAGCCTGGATGCCGAAGACGCCGCCGCGCAGAAGGTCGAGGCCGTGCTCCTCGACACCCCCGGTGTCGAGACCGTGCAGACCTCGATCGGCTCGAGCGGATCCGCCCTCCGGGACGCGTTCTCGGGCGGCGGATCGGGCATCACCTACTCGATCACCTCGCAGGCGGGCGTCGACCAGGTCGACCTCCGCGAGCGGGTGCGCACCGAGCTCGAGGGGATCACGGATGCCGGCGAGATCGAGGTCGCCGCCTCGGGCGGCGGCCTGGGGTCCACCGACATCACCGTCGACGTGACCGCCGCCGACGGCCAGTCCCTCCAGGAGGCGAACGACGCCGTCGTCGCGGGCCTGCAGGGCAAGGACGGCATCGGGCAGGTCACCAGCAGCCTCTCCGCGTCGCTACCGTTCGTCTCGGTGCGTGTCGACCGCGCGGCTGCGGCCGAACGCGGGCTGTCGGAGCGCACGGTCGGCGCGCTCGTGTCCAACACGATGCAGCCGCGCCAAGCCGGCACCGTCGAGATCAACGGCCGCGGCGTGACGGTGTACGTCGCCGCGGAGAATCCGCCCGCGACGGTCGACGCGCTGCGCGCCCTCGAGATCCCGAGCGCCGGCGGGACCGTACGCCTCGATGAGATCGCGACGGTCGAGCAGAGCCAGACGCCCCCGTCGATCACGACCGCGCGGGGCCTGCGCACCGCGACGGTGACCGTCACCCCCACGACCGATGACCTGGGCAGCTCTTCGTCGAGCGTGAACGCGGCGCTCGCCGACGTGCAGCTCCCGGAGGGGGCGACGGCGAAGGTCGGTGGCGCGGTCACCGATCAGCAGGATGCCTTCGGGCAGCTGGGTCTCGCGCTGCTGGCCGCGATCCTCATCGTCTACGTCGTCATGGTGGCGACGTTCAAGTCACTGCGTCAGCCGCTCGAGCTCTTGGTGTCCGTGCCGTTCGCCGCGACCGGAGCGATCCTCCTGCTGCTGGTGACCGGGGTGCCGCTGGGCGTGGCCGGCATGATCGGCGCCCTGATGCTCGTCGGCATCGTCGTGACCAACGCGATCGTGCTCATCGACCTCGTGAACCAGTACCGCGCGCGGGGTCTCAGCGTTCACGATGCCACCATCGTCGGCGGCTCACGGCGTCTGCGCCCGATTCTGATGACCGCGCTCGCCGCGATCTTCGCCCTCGTGCCGATGGCGCTGGGCATCACCGGGCACGGCGGGTTCATCTCGCAGCCGTTGGCCGTCGTGGTGATCGGCGGGCTGGTGTCGTCGACGTTCTTGACGCTGCTGGTGCTGCCCACGCTGTACAACCTCGTCGAGGGGGCGCGGGAGCGACGCCTCGCCCGGCGTGCGGCGCGCGCGACGCATGAGGACGACGCGCCGGAGGTCGTTGCAGAGGATGGACACCCGCTGAGCCGACGCGAGCTGCGCGACCGGCACTGACGGCGCTGACCGTGCGAGCCGCGGGTCGCACCGCGGTGGCTGAGTGTGTCGAAGCCGCCGCGAGGGTGTCACGCCCCTTCGACGGGCTCGCGAACCGGTGCCCCGTGCACGCAGTGCGACCGACGCGAAGGGTCGCGAGCCGCGTCGCCGGGCGATGCGGCGACGACAGGCGTCGTGCCGCTCGGCGGGGCATCGTCGCGGGGAAGGTCGGCTCGGCGTCGGTGGCGGCCGAGGTCGCCCCCTCCGGCCGGACCCCGGCCTGAGCGAGAGCGTGCGTGAAGACGCCGGACCACCCGAACATCGCCGCGAACGCGATCACCTCGAACAGCGCGAGGTTGATGGTCGCGGTGACGAACAGCCAGGCGCCGGCGAACAGGAACACGAACACGAGGGCGGTCGAGATCGCGAGGCGTCGGTGCAGACGGTGCAGCAGCACGGGCGTGGTGATGAGCAGGGCGGCGAAGCCGAGGACCATCATGCCGGCGACCTTGTCGTGCAGATCCTTGTTCGTGTTCAGGGGAACGCAGCCCACGAGCGCGAGGTTGACACCGATCACCGAGAGGCAGATCAGCGCCACCGTCGCGGCTCCGCGGCGACCCGCGCGTGAACCCAGCCGGCGAAGGTCGCGGCGGACCCGGAAGGCGTAGACGACGACGAGAGCCCCGCCGACCTTGAGCGTGGTGTTGAAGAAGGTGCCCGACACATCGTGGAAGGTCCCGAGCTGGCTGAAGTGCAGCTGCCACCACAGCGGATCGGTCGTGGTGACGATCGAGGCCAGGATGCCGCCCACGAGCACGACCAGGACCACCGCCGCCAGGTGCATCGTCGAGAGGGTGCTCGCGCGCCGCGCCAGAGAGCGCGACGCCGTGAGCACCTCACGGGGGGTGATGCGCAAGGAGGGGGAGGAAACGGTTGATCGGACCGCGAGGCTCATTTTCGGGCACTTTCCCTGAGGCGTGGACCGAGAGCCCCCCAGCACCGCGAGACCCTCGGCCCCCGTCGGCTAATCGGGTAAAGCCGAGAATCGAATGCCTTCGGTCCCCGGCGTCGACGGAGACCGTCAGCAGAATGCTAACTTTTCTGTCGCCTCCAGAGGAAATGTCTTGCGAAGAAATACCCCAGGTCGTAAGGGAAAAATATGTCCCCCAAAAGGGGGACATATTGATTTGTTATGCGCTAAAACGAATACCCCACTCCCGCGTGAGAATGGCATTCGGTGCCAATGCGTGCACGTCAATTCCGGAGGCGAAGGCGTTCGCGGGTGCGGTCATCGGCTCGATCGCCACGGCGAGCGGCTGCCCGGGATAGCGATCGGTCGTGAACACCTGCGCCCACCCGAATCCGGCGTCCTGCCACAACTGCAGGACGCGACCGTCGGGGGCGGTGAGTGTGTGCACGGCCCGACCGTCGGCATCCCTCTCCAGACCCCGGTACCCGTTGTCGAGTGAGGCGTCCCCGAGGCGCCGACCATCACGCAGGTCGGTGTCGGCGTCGACGGGCACCTCGTCGATCGGGATGTTGCGCTCGTCCAGCACGAGCGTGGTCGTCCCGGTCGACCGGATGACCAGGTCGGCGGTCTCGACCCCGCTGATCTGCAGGTACGGATGCACGCCGAGGGCGACAGGGGCGGTCTTGGCGCCGACGTTCTCGATGCGGTGAGCGACGTGCAGTCCGTCGTCCAGCAGCGTGTACGTCACGCGCGTTCGCAGGTGGAACGGGTAGCCCGTCTGCGGCACCACGTCGGCACCGAGGACGAGTCGCTCGTCGGTGTGCTCGATCGGCTGGTACGTGCCGAATCGCAGCAGTCCGTGGCTGGCGTTGCCGAACTTCGGCTCGCTGATCGCGAGCTGCAGCTCTTCGCCCTCGAAGGAGTACTTGCCGTCACGGATGCGGTTCGGCCACGGAACGAGGACGACACCGGATGCCGCGGGCGTCGGCTGATCGTCAGGATAGGGCGGCACGAGGTCGACGCCGCCGACGGTCAGGGCCCGGAGGGCGGCGCCCACCTGGGTGATCTCGGCGGAGGAGTGCGCTCCGCGGAGGCGGAAGCGGTGTCCGGTCGGGTCAGCGGTCATGACGAAGCCTTTCGCGTACGGGGTGGACGCTGCAGCCACGGCCGCAGCAGTCGGGTGACCCACGGGAGCACCGCGTAGGTCATGACGGGGGTGAGCATGAGGGTCGTGGCCAGCACGCGCACGACGAGGGGGATCTCGGCGAACCCCGGGATGAAGCCCAGCAGCCACGATGCGAGCAGGTTGGTGGGGAAGAAGCCCACCCAGATCGTCACGGCTTGCTTCCAGCGCGGGGGAGCCGCCGGCACCGGCTGTTGCACGGGGGAGGTGGTGGCATCCGTCGGGTGAAGGACCGATCCGAAGGAAGCGTCGAACCAGCCCTCGATGCCGGTGCGGCGCTCGACGCGCTCCTCGCGAGCGAACGGCCGCCCCGAGTCGAGCCACCACTGGCGCTGTGTCGAGGTCTCCCACCCCTCGAGCGTCGTGATGTCGCGGAAGCGGTACAGCATGTACCAGAGGTCGCTGTCTTCGCCCGCGCGCACCCACCCCGAGCCGAGGAAGCCCGGGAAAGCGGTCGCGAGGTCGGTGCCGGCCTGCATCCAGGAGGTCGCTTCGGCGGTGCGCGTCGGGTCGATGCGCCGCTCGATCGCCACCGTGATGGGGTGGGCGTCGGTGTCTGCCATGCGTCCATCTTCGTGTACGACGGGGAGCCCCTGGGGTGAGCGCGCGGCGCCGTAGCGGGTTCGGCCAGGCGTGTCCCGGATTGTGCGAGATGGGGGCGCTGATCTCGCACATAGTGGGACATGGGTCGGGTGGCGCGGGGTGGCGCAGGGTGGTGCGGGCGGCGCGGGCGCGGGTTCG
This sequence comes from Microbacterium sp. Kw_RZR3, assembly GCF_029222405.1. Classification (NCBI taxonomy): domain Bacteria; kingdom Bacillati; phylum Actinomycetota; class Actinomycetes; order Micrococcales; family Microbacteriaceae; genus Microbacterium; species Microbacterium sp. Kw_RZR3. Next base: position 18,110 of record NZ_JARHXC010000025.1, read on the forward strand.
CGCAGGCGTGTCCCACAATGTGCGAGATGCTGGCGTCGAACTCGCACAAAGTGGGACATGGATGCCATTCCCAGGCGCGACCTGTAACGTAGGCGGGTCGGCTCTGGACACCGCGTGTGATGCGCGGATGGGTTTGTGAGTCCAAGGGGCCGATGGACAGGACGCGATCGCGGCCTCGACCATCATCAGTGAATGGCCCCCGGCCGACGACGTTCCGGGTTTCGCACCGCCACGAGCGGTGCAGCTGTTTCGCGCGAACAGAACCCAGGAAGTCCCCCATGCCCAAGAGCAAGAAGCCCGCCGGCGGCCGCGCCGCCAAGAACTTCGAGCCGCGCTACGGCGCGAAGACCTCGTTCCAGGACCGCAAGCGCCGCCCCGGCACCGACGCGCCCGCCAAGCCCGGCAGCAAGAGCCCGAACCACCGCGGTTACCGCCCCGAGGCCGAGGCCGCTCCCGACAAGCGCCGCTGGAGTGCGTCCGACCGCGCCGGTCGCGACGAGGCCCGCAGCATCCGTCACTCCGCTCGTGACGACCGCTTCGGTCGTTCGGATCGGGATGCCACGGCCGGCCGCCGCGACGAGCGTCCGGCGCGTTCGTTCGACGACCGCCCGCGTCGTGACTTCGGGGATCGCCCGGCTCGCTCGTTCGACCGTCCCGCGCGTTCGTTCGACCGTGACGAGCGTCCTCGTCGTGATGCCGGCGAGCGTCCCGCCCGGTCGTTCGACCGCAGCGATCGCCCGGCCCGGTCCTTCGACCGGAACGACCGCCCGGCCCGGTCCTTCGACCGCAGCGACCGCCCGGCCCGGTCCTTCGACCGTGACGAGCGTCCTCGTCGTGACGCCGGGGAGCGTCCGGCCCGTTCGTTCGACCGTAACGACCGTCCCGCACGCTCCTTCGACCGCGACGAGCGTCCGCGTCGCTCGTTCGACGACCGCCCGGCGCGCTCGTTCGACCGGAACGACCGTCCCGCGCGTTCGTTCGATCGTGACGAGCGTCCCCGTCGCGATGCCGGTGAGCGTTCGGCCCGTTCCTTCGACCGCAGCGATCGACCCGCCCGTTCGTTCGATCGTGACGAGCGTCCCCGTCGTTCCTTCGACGACCGCCCCTCGCGCTCGTTCGACCGCAGTGACCGCCCGCAGCGTTCGTTCGACGACCGTCCCCGACGCACGGACGGCCCGAGCCGCAGCGATTGGAGCGCCACCCCGAAGCGCTCCGCCGAGCACGAGCAGCGCGTCGACGTCGTCCACGAGCGTCTGCAGGCCGAGGCCGTCGACGCCGCGACCGTGACCGACGCCGGCTTCGCCGACCTCGGACTCGGCGACAACATCGTCCGCGCGCTCGCCGGTCTCGGTGCGGCGAGCCCCTTCCCGATCCAGGCCGCCACGGTGAAGCCGATCCTGGAGGGCCGTGACGTCCTCGCCCGCGGCCGCACCGGCTCGGGCAAGACCATCGCCTTCGGAGCCCCGCTCGTCGAGAGCATCCTGCGCGCGCAGGCGGGCAAGCGCCGCGAGTTCGGCCGTGCGCCGAAGGCGCTCATCCTCGCTCCGACCCGTGAGCTCGCGCTGCAGATCGACCGCACGGTCCAGGTCATCGCGCGCAGCGTGGGCCTGTTCACCACGCAGATCTACGGCGGCGTGCCGCAGGCTCGTCAGGTGGGCGCCCTGAAGAAGGGTGTCGACATCGTCATCGGCACGCCGGGCCGCATCGAGGACCTGCTCAACCAGGGCAAGCTCGACCTGTCCGACGTGCAGATCGCCGTCCTCGACGAGGCCGACCACATGTGCGAGCTCGGCTTCCTCGAGCCCGTGCAGCGCATTCTCCGCGCGACCGCCGACGGCAGCCAGAAGCTCCTCTTCTCGGCCACGCTCGACCGCGAGGTCGCAGCCCTCGTCGACGAGTTCCTCGTCGAGCCCGCTGTGTACGAGGTCGCCGGCGAGGACCAGGACTCGGGCACGATCGACCACCGCGTCCTCGTGATCGACCACCGCGACAAGGCCGAGATCCTCGGGTCGCTCGTCGACCGCGACGGCAAGACACTCGTCTTCGCCCGCACCCGCGCGTACGCCGAGATGCTCGCGGAGCAGTTCGACGAGGCCGGGATCGCCGCGGTCGCCCTGCACGGCGACCTGAACCAGCAGAAGCGCACGCGCAACCTCGAGAAGCTCACCTCGGGTCGCGTGAACGTGCTCGTCGCCACCGACGTCGCCGCCCGCGGCATCCACGTCGACGACATCGATCTGGTCATCCAGGCCGACGCGCCCGACGAGTACAAGACGTACCTGCACCGCTCAGGCCGTACCGGCCGCGCCGGTCGCAGCGGCACCGTCGTGACCCTCATCACGCGTCAGCGTCAGCGACGGATGACCGAGCTGCTCGACCGCGCCGAGATCGACGCCCCCTTCGAGCCGGCGCAACTCGGTGACGACCTGATCGAAGAGATCTCGGGTCGCCAGCTGGCCGACGTCACGTCCTGATCCGGCCGTTCCCGAGACCCCCGTCGCTCTCCGCGGCGGGGGTCTCGTGCGTTCGGAGTCCCGCGCGCTCAGAACAGCGTCGGCTCGCTCGCGGGGGCGACACGGGGTCTCACGGATGCCGAGCCCCCGGTGCCGCGCACCGGCCCGAGGCTGCTGGTCGTCGGCGTGCGCGCGGCGAGTCCTGGTTGCGGTCGCCCGCGGGGGTGGTCGTCTTCGTCCCAGCCGTCGAGGCGGTGCATCCGCAGGAGCGGGCGCATGCGCTTGCCGAGCCATGTGCGGTAGGCCTTGGGGGCCGAGACCGAGACCCCTGGGTAGAGCCCTCGGTACGACGACACGAGGTGCGGATGCTCGCGTTCGAGCCACTGGAGGAACCATTGCTTGGCGCCGGGGCGGAGGTGCAGGGCTCCGTAGACCACGCGCGCGGCACCGGCCGCCCGGATGCGGGCCAGTGCGTCGTCGAGCACGTCGATCGAGTCGGTGAGGTGCGGCAGGATCGGCATCAGGAACACGGTGACGCGGAAGCCCGCCGCGGTCGCCGCGCGCACGGTCTCGAGTCGCGCCTCAGCGCTGGGGGTTCCGGGTTCGATCGACCCCTGCAGGTGGTCGTCGAAGACGGCGATAGACATCGCGAGAGACACCTTCACCTGTCGGGCGGCGTCCGACAGGAGCGGCAGATCGCGCCGCAGTAACGTGCCCTTGGTGAGGATCGAGAACGGGGTCCGGTTCTCGGTGAGGGCGCCGATGATCTCGGGCATGAGGCGATAGCGGCCCTCGGCGCGCTGGTACGGGTCGGTGTTCGTGCCGAGCATGACCGGCTCGCGGGTCCACGATCCCCGGCGCAACTCGGTGCGCAGCACGTCGGCGACATTGACCTTCACGACGATCTGCGAGTCGAAGTCGCTGCCGTAATCGAGGTCGAGGTACTCGTGCGTCTTGCGGGCGAAGCAGTTGTGGCTGACGACGCCGTTCGCGATGAAGTCGCCCGTCCCGGTCGTGATGTCGATCATGTCGATCTCGTGCCCGAGGTCGTCGATCGAGGTGATCCGGAGGTTTGAACTGGTCTTGACGGCCCCGCCGATCAGATCGAGCTTGCGGGTGATGGCGGGCCGGGCGATGCCGAAGAACCGATCGCGCGCTGCGTGACCGCCTCTCAGTCGGATGCTCGTGACGCCATTGGGACGAAGCGGCTCCCTCACCGCGTCGAAATCGAATGCGCGCATCCCCTCGTCGATGAGGTCGAGAACCTCCGCATCGGCGTTCGAGATGCGGAGGATGCCTCGGGAGTGCGAGCCCTCGGCGTCGAAGATCCCGCCGAGAAACCCGGCCAGCCACTCCGTCGAACGGTCCTGCGGGATCGCGATGAAATTTTCGAGGCGTGCGATGGCTTCGCGTCGGGCGGTGTGCAGTGCCGTCATGGGTCGTCGACCGTGGGGGACGACGAACGGTCGCACCAACGTGGGCACCTCGATCTCGTCGAGGAGGACGCGAGTGAGTTCGAGCGCCTCGCGGTCGACCAGTGCGAGCCGGAATCGATGGATGTGGCGCACTCGACGGCCGTCGTCATAACTCTTGTGAAACAGCATTCCGTCGCCACGGACCATGCCCGTGAGATAGCCGCGCCTCCAGTCCGCGCCCTCGGTCGGAGCGCCCGCACGGGCTCCCGTGCCGAACGCCTGGAGTCGGTTCATCGCGGTGAGATGCGGACGCTGGTCGCGTCCGCTCATCGCCCCCGTCACATGCTTCCATCCGCGATTGCTGAGGAACCGGTGGTCGCCGCTCGCGACGATCTCGGTACCGTCCGCGAGGGTCACCCGGTGCGCGCGCTTGCGCGTCGACCACTTCGCCAGAACGGTCGTGCGGACGTAGTGACGGTACGTCGGTCCTTGTTCTGTTCCGATGATCTCGTCGCCGACGCGAAGCTCGGACAGCGGGACGTGGCGGCCGTCGGCGCGGAGGATCAGCGTTTCGGGGGACAGACAGTAAGCGCATGCGTGCGTGCAGCCCCGATACGGGTTCACCGTCCAGTCGAACGGCATCGCCGAGACGCCGGGCACGCGGTTCAGTGCGCTTTTGCAGAGCACCTCGTGAAAGGTCATCCCCGCGAACTCCGGCGTGGTCACCGAGCGGACGAGTCCGTCCATCCGCTCCATGCCGGGCAGCGCGGCGGTATCGTCGACGCCCAGCTGTTGCCCCTGCCACCTCATGAACACAGTCGAACACATGTTCTACGAGAGCGCAAGGCAGAGGGGGACCCCGTCGCAGATAAAGACTAGTGAGGGTGGTAAGACGCGCCGTGGTGGATCTCGACGTGGGCGGGGCTCGCCTCGCCGGTCCGCGCCCCGAGCAGCAGTCGCGTGAGAGCGGCGCCCGACGACAGCAGATCGTCCAGGGCCGTCTCCAGGTCGGCGTCGGTGACCGCGGTGCCGTCCCCGCGGACCGCGGCGAGGAGGACCGTGCGGCGGATCAGCTCTTTCGCGAACGACCCCGTCGTTCCCTCGGCGCGGGCGGCGGCGGCATCCAGTGCTCCATCCGACAGCGGCAGGTCGGCGGCGTAACGGCGGAAGAGCCGGCGTCGGGAATCCGGTCCCGGCAGGGGGATCTCGACGCCGAGGTCGACGCGACCCGGCCGGGCGGCCAGCGCCTCTTCGAGGATGTGCACGTGGTTCGTCGTCATGACGAACGCGACGTCGGCATCCCCCTCGAGGCCGTCCAGCGCGTCGAGTACCTCGAAGAGAATCGGTTGCGGCGAGTATCCGCGGTCGGCGGCGACGAGGTCGATGTCCTCCAGCACGACGAGTGACGGCGGGAAGGTCCGGGCGATCTCGGCGGCGGCAGCGATGAAACGGATGCTCGACCCGGTGAGGACGACGGCCGTCGTCTCGGGGGTCCGCGTCAGGAGATGCCGAACGGTCAGGGTCTTGCCGGTCCCCGGCGGGCCGTAGAGGAGCACACCGCGCTTGAGGTGCTGTCCGGCCGCGCGAAGGGCCTCGCGGTGCTCGCCGACGCCGACCACGTGCTCGACGACCCGCTCGAGCACCCCCTCCTCGAGCACGATGTCGTCGGCGCGGACGTCGGGACGCTCGAGGAACGTCGCGCCCGCGTCGTGGCCGTACTCCGTCGGCACGAACGACAGCACGCGCCCCTTCAGGACGCTGCGTTCGACCATCAGGCGCCGCAGCTCGGCGATGAGAGAGGTCGCGGCATCCTGATCGGGACTCAGCACCTCGAGACGGGCCGTCTGCTCACCGTGGCGGGGTGAGGCACCGCGTTGCACGACCACGATCGGGTGTCCCGCGAACGACAGCAGCCGAACGCCGAAGGCCACCACGCGACGCTCGGTGTGCGGTCCGGTCGCCCGCATCTCGTACGACACCGGCCCGGGGGCGAAGCGGGTGTGCGCGTTGGCGATCAGGTCGGCGACGGAAGAGTGCAGACGCTGCTCTCCGCCGGTGACGCCCAGGAGGGTCCCACCGCCCGCGGTCGTCAGCTCGTCGAGGGCGATGTCGGCGTCGACCAGCCGGTGGGGCGGGACGGTCTCGGTCAGGACGGGCACGGACGCGGCGTCCACGCCCAAGTGCTCGCTGAGCGCGACACCCAGGGGCGTGCGTTCACCGGCGGCTTCGGTGGCGGCGAGTCGTTCGACGTGTTTCAGGTAGCTGCGCACAGCGCGCATGAGGTCGCGATCGTCGTCGTCGAGCATGGGTGCTCCTCTTCCTCGGATCGGGACACGGTCTTCCCAGCGTGCCCCCGACCTCGTCGGGTCGCAACCGAGGATTCACCGAGTGCGCCCCCGCCCGGGTCGACCCGGGCGAGCGCTCGGGAGACAATGGGGTGAATGAACTCCTCCGATCCGACGTTCCCGACCCGTCGCGCCGCGCGCGCGGAGGCCGAGCGTCGGGCGACGGCGGCCATCCCGATCGCCGAGGCCGACTCCGGCCCCCGCCGGTCCACCTTCGAGGAGCACGTCCCCTCCGACCAGCCCCTCACGCGACGTGCGCGGCGTGAAGAAGAGAGCCCGCGCACGGCCCTCGGCGCACTCCTTCTGCGTCGACGTCTCGCGGTCGCGGCCGCGGGGATCGTCGTCGTCGCGGCGTGCGCGGTCGCGATCGGTGCCGCCGCCACCGGAGGACGACAGGATGCCGCGGGTCCGGCCAACGCCGCCGGGGCCGACGCGGTGGCCGTGGTGCAGGGACCCCCGGCCGTTCCCGCCGAGGGGCTGCCGGTCCCCACCCTCGCCGCCGCCCCCGCGGCCGCGACGCCCTGCGACAACCCCGCATTCACCGCCGCTCTCGCCGCGAAGGACGACGGAGCGGCGATCGCCGCGGCCGGTGGGGGAGCGAAGTTCCGTGACGCCGTGGCATCCGGGATCGCCCCGTGCGTCTCGCTGAGCGATCCGACGCATCAGTGGGTCGTGGTCAACAAGCAGCGGCCCTACGACCCCGTCGACTGGCGTCCCGACGACCTCGTCATGCCCGACGGCGTGCGGGCGCTGGAGCAGAGCGCGATGCGCTCGTCGGCGGCGAAAGCGTTGTCGTCACTCGTGCGCGCAGCCGACGATGCGGGTGCGGGTGAGATCGGATACCTGAGCGCCTTCCGCTCGTACGCGACGCAGCAAGAGACCTACGCCGGTCGCGTCGCGGTGGGCGGCGTCGAGGCGGCCGACCGCGAGAGCGCGCGCGCGGGGTACAGCGAACACCAGTCCGGAATGGCCGTCGACATCGTGCCGTGCAGCGGTTCGTGCGGGTCGCTCGACGACATCGCCGGCTCGTCGCAGGGCGCGTGGGTGCGCGATCACGCGTGGGAGTACGGCTTCATCGTCCGCTACGTGGACGGGCAGGAGAGCGTGTCGGGCTACGAGCCCGAGGCCTGGCACCTGCGGTACATCGGGCCCGAGCTCGCCCAGGCGTACCACGACGGCGGGTACTCGACCCTCGAGGCCTTCTTCAACCTCCCGGCCGCGCCGACGTACTGACGGCTGCGGCTCGCGGCGTCCGAGTGGCGCGCGTGGCGCCTGCCCGCGCGTGAAACCGACCCGCGTGCGCTCGCGCGTCAGTTCACGACGCCGTTGCTGCAGGTCTGCTGCGCCGCACTCGAGCCGGTGATCGATTCGGGCAGGGCGACGGACCCGGTGGCCGGGTCGACGGTGCCCGGCTCGACCTCGGGAGCGTCGGTCGGCGCCGCGGTCTCGCCGGGCGCGGGCTCCGCGACGACGCCGTCGTTCGCGCCCACCGCGCCGGTGACCTCGATCCCCTGGTTCGCCGAGAGCGCGTCCCACAGCACCTGCGCCGCGGCGTAGTTCGGCTCGACCCGGTTCGCGTCGGAACTCGCCGTCACCGTCGGGTACTGCACGAACACGATGTCCTCGAACGGCACGTCCTTGACCGCGGACGCGATCTGGACGAGCGTGAGCGGATTGGTGAGGCTCTGCGTGGGCGTGACGTTGCGCAGTCCCGTGGATGCCAGACGGAACACCGTCGCGGGGTTGGAGAGCACCTCTTCGCTGACGAGCTTGCGTGCCAGGCGCGACATGTACTGCTGCTGGTTGCTGATGCGCGCGAGGTCGCTGCCGCCGACGCCGTAGCGCGTCCGGAGGAACTGCAACGCCTCGTAACCCTGGATCGTGCGGGGGCCGGCGGGCCAGTCGATCGCCGTGTTCTCGTCGCGCATGGGGCTCGCGAGACAGATCTCGACACCGCCGATCGCGTTCGTGATCTCGATCACGCCGCCGAAGGTCACCATCGCGCCGAACTGCACCTGCTGCCCACTCATGTCGGACACCGCGGTCATGACGCACGACAGCCCGCCGTACGAGGAGATCTCGTTGATCTGCACGGGTCCACCGCCCCAGCGACCTCCGTCGGGGGTGTCGCACGCCGGGGCCTCGAAGAGCAGGTCGCGCGGGAACGACACGACGGTCACCCGGCGTGGGGCGTCGGAGATGTGCAGCAGGATGTTGACGTCGTTCAGCTGGCCCTCGGCATCCGGACCTTCGCACCGCTCGCCGAACAGGGCCTTCAGCTGCTCCTCGCACGCGTCGATGCCGACGACCATCATGTTCACGCCGCCCTCGAGCTGCCCGAGGTCGGGCGGGATGGCGGGCTGGTTCTCGACCACGACCGCCTCGGCGACGTACTCCGAGGTCAGATCGACCGCGGTATACGCCGTGACGCCGGCGACCGCGACGAGCACGACCGTGGCCGCGACGGCAAGCAGCTTGACCAGCTGCGTGAACGGGTGAGGGGAGCGCAGACGAGCGTGTTGCGCGACGGTGCGACGGCGCCGGGGCATGGCTTCTCCTGAGGTTTCCCCGAGTCTAGGGGGACGGATGCCGCGGCTCTGGCGCGCGAAACGCTCAGAACGGACGCACGACGACGAAGACCGCGGCCGACACCGCCCAGCAGAGCGCGACGAACACCGTGTCTCGTCGGCGCCACGGGACCCGGTGGCGCTCGGTGCGGTCGGGGTGGGCGCCGAAGGCGCGGGCGTCCATCGCGAGCGCGACGCGTTCGGCGTGCCGGATCGCCCCGGCGAGGAGCGGGACGACGTATCCCGCCCACCGTGCGGGTGCAGACAGCACCCCGCCGCGCGCGCCCCGGACGCGGTGCGCCTGCCGGATCACCGCGAGCTCGTGCCCGAAACGCGGGACGAACCGGATCGCTGCGAGGGCCGCGTAGCCGACCCGGTACGGCACGCGGAGCTGCTGGACGAGCGCGCGGACCATGTCGGAGCCCTCGGTCGTGAGCCCGCCGATGAAAGCGAGGGCCATGATCGCCGCGAGACGCAGTCCCGTGGCGAGGCCGATGGCCAGCGCGCCTTCCGTGATCGCCCACGCGCCGAGGCGGAGGACTTCGCTCGTGCCCTCGACGCGCGCGGGGTCGACCCACAGCGCGAACCCGACGGCGACGACGACGGTCGCGGCCGGGATCACGGCGATCAGGATGCCGATCACCCGCCGGGTGAGACGAGCGCCGAGCAGCAGCACGACGTACGCGAGAGCGAGGAACACGAGCGGACTCGCGAGGTCGCGGACGAAGACGAGGGCGATCATCGCGGGCAGGGGTCCGGCGAACTTCGCGAGCGGATTCACCACGGCGAGGCCGCGTCGCCCCTCCGCGCGGGCGGCGACCTCCGCGACCGCGGTCATCCCGCACCGCCGGGGAGGTCGCGCAGACGGGTGATCGCCGCGAGCTCGGGGTGACTTGAGAGTCCGGCGAACGCCTCGCGCAGCGGCGGGGGCCGGAGCCCCGCGTGCGCGAGGAGCGCGTCGTCCGCGAAGACATGTGCGGTGGGGCCGTCCGCCACGATGCGCCCGCCGTCGACGACGATCAGGCGGTCGGCGTGCTCGGCGACCACCTGCATGTCGTGCGTCACCACGATGATCGTCGTGCCTTCCTCGCGCAGGTCGTCGAGGAGCGCGAGCAGTTCGTCGGCGCGGGCGCGGTCCTGCCCGAACGTCGGTTCGTCGAGCACGAGCAGCCGCGCACCGCCGACGAGCGCCGTCCCGACCGACAGCCGACGCTTCTGGCCCCCGGAGAGGAGGAAGGGATGGATGCCGGCCTTGTCGGCCAGACCGAAGCGGACGAGCAGGTCGTCGGTGCGCCGGCGCACCTCGGCGTCGGCGAGGCGGCGACCGTCGAGACGCTGCGCCCGCAGGCCGTGCGCGATCTCGTCGAACACCGTCGTCGCGATGAACTGGTGCTCGGGGTTCTGGAAGACGAACCCCACGTGCCGCGACAGGGTGCGCGCGTCGACGCGGCGCACGTCGAGTCCGTCGACCCGTACGGTCCCGCGCGGGGGACGCAGGACGCCCGCGATCGCCTGGGCCAGCGTCGTCTTGCCCGCGCCGTTCGCGCCGACCACGGCGACGAACTCGCCCGTCGTCACTTCGAGGTCGACCCCGTGGAGCACGGGCGTGCGCCCGCGCGAGAGTCGCAGCCCCTCGACGCGCACCAGGACATCGCGACTGTGCCTCTCGCGCCGGGGAGCGAAGGCCGCGATCGGTGCCGGGGCATCGTCGAGCGCGGCGCGCAGCTCCGCCGGCGTGAGCGGCAGCCGGTCGAAACGATGGCCGGCGCTCTGGAGGCGGAGCGCCGCGAGGGTCGCGGTGGGGAGCCACACGCCGAGCGCGTGGAGATCGGCGGCGCGGTCGCGCAGGATCGCGTCGATCGGGCCGTCGGCGACGAGGCATCCGGTTTCGTCCAACACGACGACGCGGTCGACGAGTTCGACCGCTGCATCGAGGTTGTGCTCGACGAGGACGATGGCCCGATCGCCCGCGGCGACCACGTCGCGCAGCGCCGAATACACGTCGTCGACGCCGGCCGGGTCGAGGTTGGCCGTGGGCTCGTCGAGCACGAGGAGCGGCGATCCCATCGCGAGGGCGCACGCGATCGCGAGGCGTTGCCGCCCGCCGCCGGAGAGCACGTCCGGTGACTCGCGGCGCCGGTGCCAGAGTCCCATCCGCCGCAGGGCCGCCTCGGCGCGCGCGAGCACCTCGTCGACGGGGAGGCGTAGGTTTTCCGGGCCGAAGGCGACCTCGTCGAGCAGCGTCCCGGTGATCAGCTGAGCGTCCGGGTCTTGGAAGACCATGCCCACCGCGGTGGCGAGCTCGGCGACCGTCGCGGTCGCGGCATCCTGTCCCGCCACCCGCACCGTGCCCTCGACCGTCGCCGGGACCGCGTGCGGGACGAGGCCGTTCATCGCGAGGGCGAGCGTCGACTTGCCCGAGCCGCTCGGACCGAGAAGAAGCACGACCTCGCCGGGTCGCACGTCGAGACTCACGGCGGAGGGCGTCGCGCGTGGAGCGTCGAGGTGCGTGATCGTCACGTCGCGCAGGCTCAGCAGTGCCGCCGTGTCCGCCGCGGCGGAGGCGACGACGGGGTGGGGGCGAGTGGTCACGGGCGAGTCCTCGGAAGCGCGTACGCCCCCCAACTTAGTGCACCCTAACTCGGGTGGTTCGCGCTCATCTCGGCGTCGAGAGACCGCGCGCCACGCCCGCGCCGCGCAGTCCCGAGCCGATGGCCAGGCCCACGGCCGTCCACGCCACCGGACCCAGGATGCTGATCGCCACCGCCGCGACCCGGGCGATCGGGGCGAGGCTCGCGATGTCGCCCGCGAACCACACCGGGACGGCGATCACGACGCCGACGATGACCGCCGAGATGAAGAAGCGGGCCGCCGCCCACACGCGGTAGCGGGTGAGGGCGGCGACGCCCTCCTGGATCCCGCCGATCAGGATCGCGGTGCCGAGGAAGCGAAAGGTCCACTGCGGTGCCATGGCGCTCGCGACGAGGGCGGCGAGCACGTGGGTGACGAGCGCGACCCAGGGCCGGCGGATCACCTGCTGGGCGATGATTCCGGGCAGAACGTGCGAGCCCAGCACCAGCCCGTAGGCCCACGGTGCCGCAGCGAGAACCGCGAGGGTCAGCCATCCGGCCGCTCCGCCGAGGATGCCCGTCCCCACCCCGATGGCCGCGCAGACGAGCAGCACGCGGGTCGAGAGAACGGATGCCGAGGCCATGGGGCCAGCGTATCGGCGGCGCCGTGCCGCCGGTGCCCGCGTCTCTCGACGTCGAGTGTCCAAGAAACCCGGAAAGGACGCGCCCGATTCCCGGGTTTCTTGGACACTCGACGGGGGTGCGCGGGCGGGTCAGCGCCGCCGACGCGGCGTCAGGCGCACCGCGGGCAGCGGCGGAGCGGGGATGCGCTCGGGGCCGTGGTCGACGACCTGCCCGAAGCGCGGGGCATGCGCCTCCCAGGCCTCGCGCGCCTCGACGATCTCGTCGTGCGAGCGGCCGACGAAGTTCCACCACATGACGATGTCGGCCTCGAACGGCTCTCCGCCGAGCAGGAAGACCCGAGCGCCGTCCGCGCTGACGATGTCGACGTGGTCGCGTCCCGTGCCGAGGTAGAGCAGGCGGGATCCGTCGACGGATGCCGTGCCGTCGTCCCTCGCCGAGGGTGAAGAGCGTCGTGCGGCGTCGGCGTCGACGGCATCCATTCCCGTCTCGACATCCGCGATGCCGATCATTCCGTAGAGTGCATGCTCCCAGTCGGGTCGGAGAGGGATGCGCACTCTCACGCCGGCCGGGAGGCGCAGCTCGGCCCCGACGATCGGCGTGTGCACGGTCGCGGGGGAGGTCACCGTGCCCAGCTCGCCCATGACGACGACCGCGTCCGCGCCGTTGTCGAGATCGAGGACGGGGAGATCCTCGTGCCGCTCGAAGGCGGGCACTCCGTGCCGACGCGACTCGGGGAGCGCCACCCAGAGCTGCAGGGCGTCCAGCGGGATCGCCTCGTCGCTCACCGAGTACTCCGAGTGTGCGATGCCCTCACCGCTGGTCATGAGGTTGAGCGCGCCCGGGCGCACCACGACGTCGCTGCCCACGGCATCCCGATGACGCACCTCGCCGATGATCGGCCAGGTCACGGTCTGCAGCCCGATGTGCGGGTGCGGTTCGACGCGCATGAGGGTCTCCTGCGGACCGAAGCGGTCGAGGAAGCACCACGCGCCGACCATCGGCAACGCGCGGTGCGGGAGGGTGCGGTGCACCTCCATCGCGCGGACGCCGCCCAGCGGAACCTCGCGCGCCTCGACCACGAGGGCGCGAGGCCCGTCGCACTCGACGGGGCCCTCGGATGCCTCCGGCGCGACGTCGAGTCGGGTCATGCCGGTTCGCTGGGGTCGGCCGAATCGGCCGCGTCGGTGTCGTGCGGCCACTCGATGACGAGACCGGGAACGTCGTGCTCGCGGAGGTAGTGCGCCACGAACGGGCACGAGGGGATGACGCTGTCGCCGCGGCGGGCGAGATCGCCCAAGGCTTCGCTTGCGAGCGTCGAGCCGAGGCCGCGTCCCTTGAACGCGGAATCGACCTCGGTGTGCGGAAGGACGACGCGGCCCTCGCCCGCGGGACGGAACTCGAGGAACCCGCCCAGCTCCTCGCCCACGTGGATCTCGTAGCGGTGGGCGTCGTCGTTGCGGGTCACGGTCAGTGCGTCGGTCATGGCGCCTCCTGTCGTCGGTCTCTTCAGCAACGTACGGGGGCCTCGCCGTGTTCCGCACCCCCTCGACAAACGTCGAGGTCGGTTCCGGTCCCTTCGACAGGCTCAGGGACCTCGGGTGGC
>NZ_JARHXC010000260.1:0-16514 GCF_029222405.1 Microbacterium sp. Kw_RZR3
GGGGGCGAAAGCGGGTGACTTTGCGCCTCGCGGCAGATGAATCTCACTAGACCCCCCTTGATTGCGGAGTAAGGGGGGTCTTTCCTACTCTAGTGAGAGCGCAGAAGACGCGGGTTGTGCTGCAACACCTGAGAAGCATCGGCTGGGTCTACCTGCGGGATGGACGGGGAAGTCACGAGCTGTGGGGGTTACCCGACGGTTCGCAGAAGGCGGTTGTTCCCGCGGGTCACCGCGAGGTTTCGGCCGGTGTGCTCCGGATGTTGGAGAAGGCGGGAGCGACGCTCCCCGACTCATGGAAGTGACGGGAGGAAGCATGGTTCGCAGGTTCGATGTCACCGTGGAGCGCGAAGGGCGCTGGTGGGTGTTCGAGATCCCCGAGCTCGGAACCGGTGGCCAGGCCGCTTCGCTCCGTGAGGTCGAGAGCGAAGCTCAGGGTGTGGCGGCGATGTGGCTCGACGTTCCGCTCACCGATGTTTCTGTCACGGTCACCGTCCACGGTGCGGAAGATCTTCTGGACGAATGGGCAGCAGCCGGTCGGGAAGAGGCCGAGGCGCGACGTGCCCAGGCTCGCGCGGCCGAACGCCGACGGGCCGTCATCGCGCAACTTCGTGCGCAGAGGTACTCCGCCCCAGACGTGGGGCGTGTACTGGGCATCAGCCCGCAACGCGTTCATCAGATCGAGAAGCGCAAGGCCTCCTGAGTCGGCGCGTCGCAGGGTGCGTGGAATGCCCCGTCGGTGACCTCGCCTTATCCCTCCGTCCTCCTCGTATCAGCACGTTCCGTCGACGAACGTGACCACCGTCGAGTTGCTCTTGTCGATCTCGCCGCGAGCCGACGTGACACCCGTCGCGACGGTGTTCGTGCCCTTGCGCAGGGTGCCGGAGGCGTCGAGCGTGAGGAGCGTGCCCACGGCCGTGCTGTCGGCCGGGACCGCGGCATCCACACTCCCTGCGGGGAAGGCGGAACCCGTGTCGGTCCACATCCGACGGTGCATGCCGGTCCCGTCGACCCAGGTCACACTGGTGTAGTTGCCGCTGTCGAGCTCGGCGAACGCCGAGGTGACGCCGGTGGCGACGGACGTCGTGACCCTGCGCAGCACGGCGTCGGGGCCGAGCGTGAGGAGCGTGCCGACGGCGATGCTGCCCGCCGGAACGCTCGCATCGACGTTCGATGCCGGGGAGGGGCCCGTGCCCGTCCAAAGGCGTCGATGCATGCCGGTCGCGTCGGTCCAGGTGAGGGTCAGCGCATTGTTCTTGTCGAGCTCGGCGAAGGCGGACGAGACCCCGGTCGCAATGGTCGTGACGTCTTTCCGGAGCGTGCCGCCCGAGTCGATCGTGATCAACGTGCCGACGACGACGCTGTACGCGGGGACGGTGACGTCCACGCTCGCCGCGGGGTACGCCGCGCCGACGTCCGTCCACATACGGCGATGAAGGCCTGACGCGTCGACCCACGTCACCGAGAGGTAGTTGCTCTTCTCCAGCTCGGCGAACGCCGACGTGACGCCGCTGGCGATCGTCGAGGTCCCGCGCCGGAGCACGCCGCTCGGGTCGAGGGTCACGAGCGTGCCGACGGCGCGGCTCCCGGTGGGGACCGTGGCATCCGTGCTTCCGGACGATGAGGCGGCACCGGTGTCGATCCACGTGCGGCGGTGCAGACCCTGCGTGGCGGTGCTCGTCGGCGAGGTGAGGGTGGCGGCGGCCGTGGCATCCGGGGCCGTCGCCGTCAGCGTGCCTGTCGTTCCTCCTGCCTGGACGCGGATGCGCGGGAGCGTGACACGACCGGCCGCGTCGGAGACACCGGTGAACGTGCTCGACCCGTTGGCGAAGTGATAGCCGGTGGAGGTCGTGGCGGTCACGCTCTTGCCGGGCCCGGCGACTCCGTCGACTGTGACCGTGACGGACGCCCCGACGATGTCGGTGCACACCGTGCCGCTATAGGAGGTCTGGTCGAAGGTGAGGGTCGTGGTCGTGGACGCGGATGCCATGGGCGCGAGCGTTGCGGCGGCGATGGCGGGGATCGTCCATGCGGCGCCGGCCAGGACGGAGCGACGATCGACGTCGGGAGGGAGGAGCGGTGACGGATCCGCGGGCGTGATCATGGCGGGGCCTTTCATCGGGCAGCGGGAACCGCTGATTGTCGCGCGATCGGCGGCGGCGGCAGCCTGGGGTCGGTCGCGCCGCGCGAAGGTGAGGGGGCTGCCTCCGGGTGGCTCCCCTCAAGGGCCGCGGAGGTCTCCGCCAGCGGATGGTCAGTCCCTTCACCTCGACGACGCTGTGTGCTCACCTGGTGCCGGCGCGGCATCCGTGCCCCGCCTGTGGACAACCCCCTCTCGTCGCGGGCGCTTCGCTAGCCTGGAGAACGACCGACGCCGAGGGGGGACCATGACGGAAGTCGCGGGAGGGCACGGGGGCAGTCACGGGAGGGCGTGGCCGTCGCAGCCCGAACTACTGACCGATACATCGCGGTGCCCATGGTGCTTCGCGCCGATCACGGCGTCGCCCTGTGCGACGTGCGGACTCGATCTCAGCGATCCGCGGACCTTCGACGTCCTCTCGTTGTCGCAGAACATCGCCGGTCTCGTCCACGCGCGCGACGAGGCGCTGCGGCTGATTCGTGAGGATGCCGCGGCGCGGGCACGCGCGGCCGTTCCCGAGCCCACGACATCGGCAGTCCCATCTGCAGGGCCGGTTCCGGCTGCTGCCGAGACGCCCGTTCCTCCCGCTTCGGTCCCGGTCTCCGGCCCAGCGGCTCCGATCTCTCCCCCCGGCGCACTCGAGCCCGCAGAGGAGCAAGGCACGTCGGTGCCGGTCCCCGACGCCGCGCCGGTCGAGCCCGCCGCGGGCTCCGGGCCTGCGCTGCCGGTGGCCGCTCAGGCGGCGGTGCCCCCGACCTTCACGGCGCCCCCGGGTTTCGCCCCTCCGGGCGAGCTGCATCCGTTCCCGGACGCCGGGGCCAATCAGCCCGCGGGCGGTCCGAGCGAGGTCGCTCCGAGCGGACCGGCCTTCCCTCCGCCGAAACCCGACGAGCCGGCGAAACCGCGCCGCTCCGGCGTGCAGGTCTTCCTCCTCTCGGTCGGCGTCGTGCTGCTCGCCGTGGCCGCGGCGTTCTTCCTCACGGTGGCCTGGGTCAGCGGGGGTCTCGTCCTGCGCTCGATCATCGTGGGGGCTCTGACCGCGGGCGTGATCGTCACGGCATCCGTTCTTCGCCGTCGGCGACTGACCGCGACGGCCGAAGGGATCGCGCTCCTCGGGATCGCCCTCGTCGCCCTCGACGTGTGGGCCGTGCGCGCCAACGACCTCGCCGGCGCGTCCGGGGCGGATGCGCGCGTCTACTGGGGGTGGGCGGCGGTTCTCGCCGGCATCGCGTTCGTCGTCTGGGCGCGCCTCGCAGGCCTCCGCGCTCCGCTGTCCGCGGGCGTCGCGTCGCTGGCGGTGGGTCCGCCTCTCGTCGTGGCCGGTCTGCTCTCCCGCGACATCACGCTCGGGTGGTACGCCGCCGGACTGACGGTCCTCGTCCTCACCCTCGCCGCTCCGCTCGTGCGGCGGCTGGCCCGGGCCGACATCGGATCCGTCGCGATCGAAACCACGGCCCTTCGCGCGTTCGCGGGGATCGGCGCGATCCTCGCCCTGGTCTCCGCGCTCGTCCTCGACCCCGCGAGCGCGTGGACACCGGTCGCAGCCTGCGTACCCCTCGCGGTGCTGCTGGGCGTGCACGCGGGGGCGTTCCTGCGCACCGGTGCAGCACCGGTGGCCACCGTGGCGGCGCCGTTCGCGGTGCTCGCTCTCGGGTCCGGGGTGGCGACGACGGTCGTCCGTCTCGCGGATGCCACGGTCACCGTCACCGTTCCGCTCCTCGTCGCGGTGGTCGTCGCGCTCGCCCTTGAGGCCGTCGCGGCACGGCTGGGGGCTGGGGCTGCCCGAACGGCCCTGCTCGCCGGAGCCCTCACCGCTGCCGCGGGCGCCGCTCTGGCCGCGGTCGCCCCCGTCCTCTGGGCGCTCGCGGCGCTGGGTGCTCCGCTACGTCGCCTGCTCCCGCTGTTCGGCGAATCCGCGTTCGTCGTGAACGACGTGGATGCCACGAGCACGGCCGCGGTCATCTCGCTCGTCGCCGCGGTGGTGCTGGCCGCTCTCGTGTGGCGTCTTACCGGCCGCGGCGCGAGCCGCCGTGTCGTCGTGTGGTGGGCGGCGGCGGGCGTCCTGCTCCTCGTCGGCCCGCAGTGGCGCGTCGGCCTCGCGATCGTCCTCTGGTACATCGCGCTGGCGATCACCGGCGTGGTGCTTCTGCGGCGACGACGGGGCGGTGTCGCGGTGTCCGCCGTGGCGGGGAGCCTCGCGCTCCTGACCGGTTGGGTCCTGTCGTTCTCGTCGCCTCTGGCGTGGACCGTCGCGACGCTGGGGTTCCTCGTCGTGCTCTGGATGCTGGCATCCGTCACCCCGGCGGTACGCGTGCCCTCGACCGGGGTGTTCGTCGCTTTCGCGGCAGGCAGCGCGTGGCTCGCCCCCGCCGCCGTGCTCGAGGGGCTCGGTCTCGAGGTCCTCGGTCTCGGGCCGCTCGAAGCCGTCGGGTCTGTCGCGTCGATCTGCCTGCTGCTCGCCCTGGCGCCCTGGAGTGGTCCGCTCGCGCCTCCGCGTGGATGGGACGCCGGGCAGCGCGAGGCGGCTGCCTCCGTGGGACTCGCGATCGTCTTCCTGTCGGCGGCGGTCTTCGCGGTGTTCGGCAACACCGATCGCGCCGCGTCGACGTGGTGGACCGGGGTCGGCGTCGTGGCCACCGCGGCCGCCGCGTGGATCGTCCTCGGCCGCGCGTGCCGCGCCTGGGCGGCTCTGCGGCCCGGGGCAGCGGTCGTGTGGCCGCTGCTCGCGACGATGGCGGCTCTTGCGATCATCCGCCCGCTCGAGCCGGTCGAGCTGGTGGCGAGCGTCGCGGTCGCGTCCGTCGGCCTCCTCACCGCTGCCGTCGTGCTGGTCGTCCTGCGCGGTGACGTTCGCACGCGGATCCTCACCGACGCCGGAACCGCCGCGGTCGCTCTCCTGTCGGTGACGGCATTCGCCCCTCGCGCGGGTTTCTGGCTCCCGCTCCTGATCGTCGCGATCACCGCCCTGATCTGGTCCGTCGACGCGGACGGACTCTTCGTCTCGCGGGGTGTGCGGCGCCATCTCGTGTGGCTCGCGGTCGCGCTCGCGACGGGCGCGCTCTGGCTGCAGCTCTCGTCCGAAGGAGTCGAGACCGTCGAGGCGTACACGCTCCCGCTCGCGGGTGCTCTCGTGCTGCTGGCCGCCGCGAATGAGCGTGCGCGTCGCCGCGTCGGCGGGCGCTCGGTCGCCCCGCCCGCCGTGATCGCCTTCGCCGGGACAGCGCTGGCGCTAGTCCCCTCGGCGGTGACGGATGCCGAAGACACCGTTCGCGTGGTCGTCGCCGGTGTGTTGGGTGCGGTGATCCTCGTCGCCGGTTCCTGGGTTCGCCCGCCGCGGACGCCCGACGTGCTCCCGCTCGCGGTCGCCGCCGCGGGCGCGCTGTCGTTGCTTCTCGTGGGGGGTGCGCAGCTTCTCCACGCGGCGGAGCGCGGTGCATCCGGGGGCCCTCTCCTCGACGCGTTCGTGCTCGTGGTCGCCGCAGCCCTGACTGCCGCGGCCGTGGGCTGCGGGCGTCGTTCGGAGCCCTGGACGCTACCCCTCGGTCGAGGGGCGGTCATCGCGGCAGCGGTCGTTCTCGCGATCGGCGAGACGGTGCTCGTCGGCGTCGATGGCGGCCCGATCGTGCGAGCTGTTCTGGCGGTCCTCGTGCTCGGTGCTGCCGGCGCCGCGGTCCTGCGGGTCCGGCACGCGCTGGCGGGAATCCCGGTGGCATCCGTCCTCCTCGGTGGCGCGGCGCTCGTCGCCGTGACCGGCCTCGGCGCGGGCATCCGCCCGGTCGAGGGGATGACGCTTCCCCTCGCGGCCGTCCTCGTCGCGGCCGCAGCGGCGCTGCGCGCTCGGCCTCTCTCTCCGGTGGCCACGGGTCTCGCGAGCCTCGGGCTCGCCGTGGCGCTCCTCCCCTCTGCGGCCCTCGTCACCGACGAGCTCCCTCGAGCGATCTCGGTCCTCGCCGCCGCTGTCGTTCTTCTGCTCGTGGCGGCGCTCGTGACGCGCGACGTGCTGCGTCCGCTGGTCCTGCCGACGCTCGGTGTGGCGGCTCTGGCTCTCGTCGTCGCGGGCGGCGTGCGCGGGGTCGTCGACCTCGACCGGCCCGCCTTCGACGCGTGGATGCTCGCGGTGGCGGTCCCCCTCGTGGTGGTCGCGGTTCTTCTGCAGCGTCGGGGCGACGCCGTCCCGGCGTTCGCTTCTCCGTCGGCCGCGCTGACGGCGCTGGGATTCGCGGGGGTCCTCTCCGCGCTGCGGCTCACGGCCACGGGTGACGAGAGTCTTCGCGCCGCGCTGACGATCCTCGCGATCCTCGCCGTCGCGATTCTCTGGAGCGGCGTGCACCGCTCGCTCGTGTTCTGGGCCAGCGTGGGCGTCGCGGCTGCGGTGGGAGCGGTCGCCCTCGCCACGGGGTCCGGTGATCCGGTCGAACTCGTGACAGCGCCGATCGCGGCCGTGCTCGTGTGGCACGGCATCCGCTCTCTCCGCGCCCGTCCCGAGCTGCGCAGCTGGCCGGCCCTCGGCGTGGGGCTGGCGCTGCTGCTCATCCCGTCGCTGCTGTTCGACTTCGTCGGCGACAACGTGCTCTGGCGCGTGATCGGGCTCGGCGTGGTCGCCCTCGCCGTGCTGTTGGTCGGTGCGCGCTTCAGGTTGCAGGCCCCGGTGCTGCTCGGCGGTGTCGTGCTGATCGTGCACGCCGTCGCCCAGCTCTGGCCCTGGATCGCGTCGATCTACGAGAGCGTGTCGGGCCTGTGGTGGCTCTGGCTCGGGATCGCGGGTGTGCTCCTCATCATCGTCGCGGCCACATACGAGCGCCGCATCCGCGAGGTGAAGGCCGCGGCCCTCGCGATTCGCGCGCTGCGCTGACGCGCGATGCGGCGCTGCGCTGAGGTGGCGCGGCGGCGCTGCGCTGAGGTGGCGCGGCCGCTCAGCGCCGAGGCGGCGGACCAGATTCGGAGATGAGCAGCAGATTCGGATCGATGCACCGGGCAGGTCCGAATCTGACGCTCATCTCCGATTCTGCGCGTGTCGGAGGCCCACTGACGGTAACCGAAAACTCGAAGGAGCGTCCTCGCGTTGCCCGTCAGCCCTCGTAGCCCATCGGCATGTCGATGACCTCGAAGATCGCGGGCGCGTACCATCGTTCGCGCCCGCCCCTGCCGTGCGTTCCTAGGGAGCGGAGCCAGCCTCGCTTCTCAGCGTTCTTGATGAGCAGGCGTGTTCCTTGGTTGGTCATCTGGAGCTCGTCTTCGACTGACTTGACCGTAACGAACGGGTTCCGAACGATGATGTCGACGAGCCGCGGCAGGTTCGAACGCTCCTTGATGGCTTCCGAGTGATATCGCTCGCGAATGGAAATCAGCCTGCGGGAGCGGTCGACGGCGTCGTCAGCTTGTGCGCGAACGGCCTCGAGGAAGAACGTGAGCCATCCCTCGATGTCGGCTTTCTCACGCACGGCCTGAAGCCGCTCGTAGTACTCCTCCCGGTGGGTTTCGAAGTAGTTCGAGAGGTATAGCAGCGGCAGGGGAAGGCGCTTGCGTTCCATGAGAAGGAGGTTGATGAGCAGCCGCCCGATTCGGCCGTTGCCGTCGAGGAACGGGTGGATCGTCTCGAACTGGTAGTGCATGAGCCCGGCCTGCACGAGCGCCGGCAGGGCGCGACCGTCGTCGTTGACGAACCGCTCCCAATCCGCGAGGAGGTCGCCCAGGTGTTGGGGGAGCGGCGGTACGAATGTTGCGGACGTCGGCGTAGCGCCAGCGCGGCCCACCCAGACGGGGGAGCGTCGGAACTCCCCAGGCGATTTCTCCTCGCCCCGCACCCCAGTCAAGAGGGTTTCGTGGACCTGAAGGATCAGTCTCTGGGTGATCGGCAACGTTGCTGCCAACGTGTAGGCCTGATGCGTCGCCTGAAGATAGCGGTGGACTTCGGCGGTGTCGTCGTTGCGCGCGTCGGTGTCGATCTCTGCTTGGAACACCTCGGATAGCGATGCTTGGGTGCCCTCTATTCGAGAGCTCGCGAGCGCCTCACGCCGAAGGTACGGGCCGATGAGCAGGCTCGGGTCGGTGATGAGCATGCCCAGTCCCTGCAGATGTCCGAGAGCCGCGTCCGCTTCGGAGAGTGCGGCGACGACCACGCTCGACAGGTTCAATTGGCGCGGGATGGGCCTGGGGAGGTAATAGACGAACGCATCCTTCTTGCCGGGCTCGCGCGTGGCGTATCCGAATGCGGAGTCGACAAATCGGGTTGCATCCATGCATCCACGCTACAACTAACTGGGCGTTTCAGTTGGAGCGTCATGGCGCGGTTGTAACTCGAGTTGGAGCGTGAGCCTGACGCTCCAAGTGACTTGAACGTCGGTTGGAGCGTCGGTCCTCCTCCGCGCGACGCGGTCGTTTCTCGCGTCGACCAGTTTGGAAGAAACGACGAGGCCAACTCCCGTGCGCGCAGAGGTGGGCCGCATGTCTCGCCTCCGCCGCCATCATCCGCCGGCACCGAGGACTACGGCGCGCGGTT
This sequence comes from Microbacterium sp. Kw_RZR3, assembly GCF_029222405.1. Lineage (NCBI taxonomy): Bacteria > Bacillati > Actinomycetota > Actinomycetes > Micrococcales > Microbacteriaceae > Microbacterium > Microbacterium sp. Kw_RZR3. Next base: position 8,637 of record NZ_JARHXC010000260.1, read on the forward strand.
GGCTCTTCTGCGTCGCGTCAGCGGCGGATCCTCGGCGTCCGTCCCGGCAGGACGGGGACCGGATGCCGTGCCCTCGGCGCGCCGACCCCCGTCGGCCCGCGACTTCACCGCGGTGTCGCCGACGATCGCCTCGTCGCCGAGGTCGGCGGTGTCGCCGCCCACCGCCGCATCGTCAGCCCGCGCGGCGGCACCGCCCGCTGCCGCGTCATGAACGTCTGCTGTCTCGCCGCCCGCCGCCGCGCCGCCCGTCACCGTTGAGCCACCCGCCGTCGCACCCGTCGCCGCGCCCGCCGTCGCACCCGCGGCCGCCCCTGCCGTCCCACCCGCCGTCCCACCCGCCGTCCCACCCGCCGCGACACCCGCGCGCGCATCCGCCGCCGCCCCTTCCCCGGCGACGAAGTTCGCCACCTGCACCAGCGTCGGCCGCTCGCCGCGCCGCGCGAGGCGGCCGCGGCCGGCGATCATGGGCTCCGCGTAGAGCTTCGGCAGGATCGCGCCCTCGGAACGGTCGCCTGACATGATCAGAGCCGTGCCTCCGGTGTCGCGGATGCCCTGCAGCGCCGCATCGAACATCGCGCGCGCGGCGCCGGCCACCGGCCGGCTGACCACGACGTTCAGGCGCAGATCGCGAGCCGAGGCGAGGTAGGGCAGCAACGGGCGCAGGGGCTCGGTGCCGCCGGCGGAGAGGATGTCGAAGTCGTCGGCGATCACCAGGATCCGCGGGCCCGAGTCGCGGTCGCTCTGGCGTTTCTCGAGCTCGACGGCGATCGACTCGGCGAGCAGGCGCGCTTGTCGTCCCGACGACGCGTGTCCGCCGAGGTACGCGTCCGACACCTCCGACACCAGCTCCCCGCGCGCGTCCATGAGCGCAACGACGAGCTCTTCCGGGGTGTGCCGGTCGATCGTGCCGCGCACGATCCCGCGGAGGGCGGTGGTCTTGCCGCAGTGGCTGTCGCCCAGCACGAGCAGGTGCGGGTCGCGCGTGACGACATCGAGGAGCACGGGCTGCATCGTGTCTTGGCGGAGCCCCAGGGGCACGGCATCCGGTTCGTCGATCGCATCGGGCAGCTCGGCCGCCGACAGTTCTTCGGGCAGCAGGCGGATCGGCGCCGCCCCCTGACCGCCCCAGCGCGCCGCACTCTCGCGCGCGAGCTGTTCGAGCGCCTCGCCGGTGTCGCCGTCGTCGACCTCTTCGAGGAGGGGGAGGGCGATCTGCGCGAACAGCTTGTCGTCGGTGAGCACGCGGCCCGGCTGGTCGGCCTTGAGGGTCGTCGAGAGCTTGCGCGCGATCTGCGAATCGGCGGGATCGTTGAGCTTCAGTTCCAGGCGCGTGCCGATGAGGCCCTGGAGGTTCATCCGCAGCTCGTTCCAGCGCGAGAGGGCGACGACGACATGGATGCCGAAGCTCCCGCCCCGCTCCAGAAGCTGGGCGAGCGGCGCCTCGAGGTCGTCGAAGTCTTGGCGCAGCGCCCCGAGCCCGTCGACGAGCAGAACGACGTCGGCGCTCGGCAGCTCGGGCAGACGCCCTTGTGCGTGCTGGCGGCGCATGTCGGCGAGAGAGTCGAGACCGTGGTCGCGGAAGACGCGCTCGCGCGTCGCGAGCATCGCGGTGAGCTCCTCGAGCAGTCGCGTGAGGCGCTCGCGGTGCCCGCGCGTGGCGACACCGCCGACGTGCGGGAACGGCTCGATGCGGGCGAGGCCGCCGCCGGTGAGGTCCATGCCGTAGATGCTGACCTGGCGCGGCGAGTGCGTGAACGACAGCGACGCCGCGAGGGTGCGCAGGAACATCGAGCGTCCCGACTGAGGTGCTCCGGTGATCGACACGTGTCCGCCGGAACGGGTGAGGTCGAGCATCCACGGCGACTGCGTCTGCGTGGAGGGGTTGTCGAGGAGGCCCATCGGGGCACGGAGCGTCCCGGCGCCGTCGGCCTGCGGCAGCACGCCGCCGAGCGTGAGAATGGGCGGCAGCGGCGGCAGCCAGACCGGCCGCGTGCGGGTGACGCCGCGGGCGAGACGCTGGGTCGCCGCTTGCACGAGCGTGCGGCCGGTGGTCGGGGTCTCGGGCTCGGCGCTGTCGAACTCCTCGGCCTCGACCTCGTGCGCGGGGAGGTCGTAGGCGGGAAGCGGCAGGACCGGCGGGGCGTCGTCGTGCCGCGGTCCGGCCTCGACGGGGTCGGGAACCGGTCCCGAGACGTAACCGGCGCGGAAGCGGGTGTAGACCGAGGTGTCGACCTTCAGGTAGCCGAAACCGGGGATGGCGGGGAGGTGGAAGGCATCCGGGGTGTCGAGCACGACGGCCGACTCGGCCTCCGAGAAGGTGCGCAAACCGATGCGGTACGAGAGGTACGTGTCGAGACCGCGGAGGCGGCCACCCTCGATGCGCTGGCTCGAGAGCAGCAGGTGCACACCGATCGAGCGGCCGATGCGCCCGATCGTCAGCAGAAGTTCGACGAAGTCGGGCTCGGCGGTCAGCAGCTCGCCGAACTCGTCGATGACGAGGAAGAGGTGTGGCAGCGCGGGCAGGTCGGGTCGCTCGCGACGCATCTGGCGATAGTGACCGATGGATGCCGCGTTCCGGGCATCCTTCAACAGGCGCTGCCGACGCACGACCTCGCCCTGGATGCTCGACCGAGCGCGCTCGGTCAGCTGCGGGTCGTCGGCGAGGTTGTCGATGATGCCCGCGACGTGCGGGAGCCGCGAGAACGGCGCGAACGCCGCGCCCCCCTTGTAGTCGACGAGGATCATGCTGAGGTCGTCGGGCGAGTGGGTCAGGGCGAGCCCGAGGATGAGCGTGCGCAGGAGCTCGCTCTTTCCCGAGCCGGTCGCGCCGATGCAGATCCCGTGCGGACCCATCCCGAGCTGCGCCGACTCCTTGAGGTCGAGCAGCACCGGGCCGCCCCGGTCGTCGACGCCGATGGGCACGCGAAGGAACTCCGCGGCGCTGCGCACCCGCCACGAGGCCTTCACGTCGATGGCATCCACGTCGTCCACGCCCAGAAGCTGCGTGACATCGGGGGCGAGAGAGGTGCCGGCGTCTTCGGCGGAGGTGCGGGTGAGGCGGAGCCCCGTGAGCGGGCGCGCGATCACCTCGAGCGCCTCGCTCGAGACCGGGTCGATCCGGATGCCGGTTGCCGGGGCCTCACCCGAACCCGGTGTCTCGATCGTGGCGATGCCTTCCGCGACGGTTACGCGCACCCCGACGGTGGGGGGTTCCTTCAGCCTGTCGTCCACCACGTGGACGACGGTGATGCCGAGGTCGGCCAGACTCAGCGCTGCGTCCAGACGGGGCACGGTGCTCGCCGCGCCGTCGCCCTCGTCGATGACGACGATCAGGCGGCCCGGCTTCGTGCGACGCCCCGCGCGCCGGGAGGCGGCGGCGGTCGCGACGCGGTCGCGGAGTTCGGCGCTCAGGAGTGAGAGGAGGTCGTCGAGACGGGGAGCGAGGCGCCGCGCGGCGACGGCTCCGGTCGGAGCAGCGTCCGACGACAGGTGGGGGACGAGGTCGAGTCCGCGCCAATCGTCCAGCCGGTGCGGCGCGACGACGGCCGCGATGTGCACGTCATCGGGCGAATGGAACGCGGCGATCTGGGCCACGAGGGCGCGCGCGACGGGCAGGGTGTCGGTTCGGTCGCCGACGATCGACACGTGTCCTCCGCCCTCCAGGTCGACGGTGGCGGGCATCCCCTGGGCGACCCCCGCGAGGCGGACCATCCGTTCCGCCGACTCGCGCATGACCGGGTCGAAGGGCTGCACCGGGTTCTGTTCGGCGGGCAGGGCCACCTCGACAGCCCGGAGGTCGCCCGTTCCGATTCGCACGCGCAGGAAGTCGGCGTCGCCGGGGCGTCGTTCCCAGCGCCGCGCCGGATCCGCTCCGATCTCGACGAGAGTGCCGGGGGCGGGGTTGAGGGCCAAGGCCGCGTCGCGTTGGCGGTCGGCCCGTTCCCGCACCGTCTCGCGCGTCTCCTCGAGGTAGTCGAGATAGCGCTCGCGCTGCACACGCCGCTGGCGCGCGGCGTTGCCCCGCTGCGTGAAGGCCAGGCCCAGACCGCCGACGAGCGCGACGACGAGGATGACGGCACCGACCACGACCATGAGCGGGTTGTTGCGCAGCAGCACGATCATGGTGATCGACGACAGACTCCCGACGATCGGCAGGAGAGACTGCAGCGGGAAGCCGGTCGGCCCTTCGCCGACCGGCGGGGGCGGCGCGAGCACGACGTCGTCGGCGGGCACCACGGGCTCGCTGATCCGCGCCGGGCGGTGCACGATCCGGACGTTCACGCGGCCGCCCCCTCGGCGCGCACCAGGGCAGCGGCCAGTCGCACGAGGGCGCGGTGCGTCAGCGAGCGGCGTGCGGCGCCACCCGCTCGCAGGCCCGGGTCGAACGGTACGGCGATCACGGGATGCGGCGTTCCTGTGGCGACGGCGCGGGCCACGGCGTCGCCCTCGCGGGCGTGGTTGACGAGCGCCAGCACGACTGTCGGCGCCTCCGGGAGGCCGGCGATCGCGGTCACCACGGACCGCGCGTGCTCGACCGGCGACCGACGTCCGTCGCTGACGAGGCACACGACGTCGCACAGCGCGGCGCACGCGGCGAGGTCGACGAGCGGATGCCGAACCCCGAAGTCCGTGATCGCGACGTCGAAGAAGCGGGTGATGGGGGCGGCCTCACCGAGCCAGGTGCCGACCGCGTCCGTGCTGTCGCGCGGGCGCAGCGCGACCACCCCGTCGGCGACCTCGAGTCCGGACAACGCCTCGGCGGTGGTGCGCGCTCCCGCGCGCGTCTCATTGGGACCGACGGGCGCGGCGCCGAGGCGTGCGCCGAGTCCGTCGTCACCGGACGAGACGTCCACCGCGAGCACGGGGGCGCTCCGCCGCGCGGCGACGGCCCGCGTGAGCTGGTGGGCGACCGTGCTCGTCCCGGCCCCGGGCGACAGGGACAGCACCCCGATGCGACGCGTGGTCGACAGACTGCCGCGGATCGCGGCATCCCAGGCGGTCAGTTCGATACGCCCGTTGGCGCCGCTGCCGAACACGGCGGCGGCGACGGCGCGGGCGTCGAGCACGGTCACGGCCGACCGCCGAACATCGCCAGCAGATCGGCGTACACGCCGAGGGCTCCGACGAGCAGGGGGAGCAGGGAGAGGACCGCGAGCGACTCGATGATGTTGCCCACTCCGCGGAGGCGTGCGCGGACGTGCGCGCGGGGGCGGACGAGCACCGCTGCCGCGATGATCGCGGCTCCCCCGACGGCCACGACGGTGCCGATCCACGCTCGATCCCCGGACAGCAGCACCAGAAGTATTGCCGCCGCGATGGCGCCGCCCGCCGCCCACAGGAGCCAGCCGTGCGAGCGGAGGGGGAAGGCGCGCGTGCGCAGCGCGGCGACGAGGAACAGGGCGAGCGCGAGCAGCTCGGTCCAGATCGTGCCGGAGAGGGCGAGGACCACGCCCGTCACGCCGATGATCGACGCGGTGGCCGCCACGCTCCACGTGAGCGCCGCGTAGGCCTCGTCGATCGCCGCGAAGGTGCGGCGGCGGCTGGGCGGCGATCCCTCGGCGGCGCGCTGATCGAGGTCGGTGAGGCCGGCTGCTCCCAGCGCGATCCAGGGCAGCGGGCCCGTCGCGAAGGCCGCCACGACGCCCGTGATCGCTGCTGCCGAGACCACGTCGACCCGCGCGAGCACCAGACCGAGGAGCAGCGAGGCAAGGACGGCGCCCACGGCGCCTCCGGCAGCCGCTCCCCGTCGACGATGAGCGACTCCCACGGCCAGTACGACGGCGGTCGAGCCGACCGCGATCGCCGCGGCGATTCCGGCGACGAGGGTGGCGGTGGCCGGGTATCCAGCGCCCGCGATCGCGGCGGAGGTCGCGGTGCCCACCGGTAGAACGAGTCCCGCGGCAGCCGCCGCCACGCACACCGACAGTCGGCGGAGACCGCCGAGACCGAGCGCGATCGTCACCCCGAGCAGGAACAGCGCGGCCCCGAGCAGGCTGAACGCGCCGACGGCCGGCGCGCTCCAGGGCGCCGTCCATCCGGCCAGGGCGAAGGCCACCGCGATCCCGACGGAGCCCGCGATCGCGCGTGAGCGGCCGTCCCACCGGTCGGGCCGCGCGTCGTGCGCGTCGGCGGCGGCGTCGGTGACGTCGATCACGACGGGAGGCGGGGGCGCGGCATCCAGTCGCACGAGGCGCACGAGCGAGCCGTCGACGAGGTCGAGCTGCTGCGGGGTCAGGGCGATATCGATCTGCTCACCGTCCGGCGCGACGACCGCGAGCGGTCGCGCCACGGTTCCCGCGGTCTCGCCGAGCAGGTCGATGAGGCGCGGGAGAGCCGCGCCGAGAGGCTCGGTGCGGGGGACGACGACCTCGACACGGCGCTGCGCGCCCGCCACGGTCACGCGGGTGTAGATGCTCACGGGGTCTGGGCTCCGGTCGGGGTGGGGACGGTCGACGGGGTCTGCACGGTCGACGAGGTCTCCGCTCGCTCGCTCAGCAGCTGAGAGACGAACGACACCCCAACGCATGCGGCGCACGCGACGGCGGCGATGACGATCGTGCCCATCAGGCGCTTCGCGTGATCGTTGACGGTGCGGCGCTCGCCGATGTGGCCGTAGAGCAGGGCCGACCCCAGACGCATGCGCTGGATCTTCGCCTGCTCGATGAGCACCGCGTCGCGTTGGTCGGGCATCAGCGGCCTGCCTCTCGGATGGTCAACACGCGATCGCCGATCTCCAGCGTCACGTTCCCGGGCACGGGCGTGCGCTGGTGCGCGAGGAGCGGCGTCGATGCTCCGGCGCCGCGTACGAGCGTGCCGTTGGTCGAACCGAGGTCGGTGACCCACACCTGCCGACCGTCCCACTCGAGGCGCACGTGCGACTTCGACAGCGTGCGGGACATGTCGGCCCACCGGTACACCTGCGCGGGGGCATCGGGCGGAGCGACCGGATCGCGGCCGAGCACGAGCGCCGCATCGAGCGAGAGGCGTTCGCCCGAATCGAGAGCGAGGGTGGGAACCATCCCGCGTCGCGGACGGACGGATGCCGGGGCCCCACCGCCGTCGTCGGGGAACGCGAACGCGGCGATGGCGGGGGCGAACGGGTCGCGGCCGCGCCGGAGATCGTAGGCTCCCAGAGCTCCGCTGACGAGCGCGAGGAGGGGGCGAGATCCGGCCGCCGCTCCCGTCGACCGGCGGACGATGCGGATGTCGACGGTCGCCGCCCCGAGCGTGCGCCCGGTGCGGCCGAGCAGCCAGACCGCGACCCCGAGCAGGACGAGTGCAACGGCGATGAGGATCGCCCCCACGACGGGCAGACCGGCGATCGCGACGGCGATGCCCGCGGCCAAGACGGCGAGGGGCATTACGACGTCGAGCGCCACCGCGCCGATGAGCTGCCCCGCGTGCGCCCGCTGCGTGAACACGAGCGGGTCGACGTCGGCGAGGCGCAGCGCCTCGTTCGTGGTCATGCCGCCTCCCTGGACACCGACCAATACCTTCTTCATGCGTCTTTCCCGGCCCCGCGGGCTTGATCACGCGGGAAGTCTTCCCCTGAGGGGCGTCTTTTCTACATCTCGGGAGCGCGATCCGTGGCGCATCTCGCCCCGTTTTACGGACGGGTCCGGGAACCCCCGTGAAACGGCGGCGGCGTCGGACGCGAACGCCCGACGCCGTTCTGTCGCGTGTCAGCCGATCGACTCGACGGCGGCGCGAGCCTTGCCCAGAGCCGTCTGTGCGGCCTCATCGTTGCGCTCGAGGGACGAGCGCAGGGTCTGGATGATGCCACGCACCTCGGCGGCGGCGTTCTTCCAGCGCACCTCCTTGCCGTGGTAGTCCTCGGACACCCCGTCGGCGGCGTAGTCGGCCATCGCCGCCTGCACG
>NZ_JARHXC010000261.1:0-8334 GCF_029222405.1 Microbacterium sp. Kw_RZR3
GGGGGGGGCTGCCCGACCTCACCAATGAGGCGTCCCGCTCGCGCAGCCAGAGAGGAAACCCACCATGTACGACCAGCTCATCGCTGCCTTCACTCTCGACAACATCCCTCTCCTGATCGCGGCGGGGCTCACTTTCGCGTTTGGTTACTGGGAGTACCTGTATAGCTTCCGGCTGGTGACGCGGGAGAAGAAGGCCCCGTTCCCGATCTGGATGCACACCTTCTACCTTGCCCACGACAGCTCCTGGGCAGTGATCCTGCTGAGCGCCGCCGCAGCACACAACTGGAACTGGTTCCTCACCGTCGCGTCGATCGCACTGTTCGTGTGGACCGGATTCGAGATCTTCAACCTTTGGAAGGCCGTCACCCTGGAACGGGTCGAGATCTGGGGCCCGTACTTCGGCGATCGAGTCACCATCCGCCAGGCGGTTTTGAACCTGCTGGTTCAACTCGCCGGGTTCTACGCGGTGGTGAACCTGCTCATCGTGTTCATGGGCGAAGGCAGCGTACTCCAGTGGTTCGCGCTCACCAACGTCGTCATGGCTGCCGGCCCCGGCGTTCTGTGGGCGCGGCGCGGCTCCCGGGATGGCACCAGCGTGGGGCTGGGGATCGTGATCGTCTTCGGCACGATCAACACCTTCCTCCCCACCGGAATGTTCGTCCTCGCCCTGCCCGAGGTGTTCAACACCCCCTGGTTCTATCTCACTGGCGTCGTCTTCACCTTCATCGCGATCGGAAACCTGGTCCGGCTGCTCCGATACCCCCGCAAGCAACGAATCGACACACAACGACGCCCCATCTGGTGATGATCACGCCGCTTGAGGTCGGGACCGCGTACTACGCTGATGAACAATCAGACTTGTCCTTAGGCCTACTCGCGCCTCGAGAATGTCGTGGTCGATCTTGCCTCGACGCGAACGACGTCGACACAGGTGCGATGGCGCCACCGTCGAGACAGGCTTGGGCGTGACGGGCTCGTCGGTGAGGGGATCGAACTCACTCTCCGGTACCGAAGAGTCCACATTGGGTGTTGGCTCTGACGAAAGCGATGGCTGCTTTTCGGCCTGCGCAGCTGAAGCCGGCACCGGGAAGCTCGTCGCCTCGGCAGGAACAGAAGCGCCCACCACCATCGCGACTATCGACACACCGGAACCAGCAAAATGCGCGCGCCGTTGAGCACCCTCGAGGACCGCCGCTTCCGAGTTAGGGCGTTGTCTGGACCACCCAGACTGCGCTGACCATACTCACGCTCAAGCACGCCTCTGGGCTGGACGATCTGAGTAGCCCTCGCGCAAGCTCACCCGAAGGATGAGACGGACATCCAACGAGGGAGGAGCCGGAGACGTGTCGCTGCGACATCTAGGCCCGGCACTTGTTCGAGTAAGACAGCTAACCTGTCCGAGAAGTAGAGCCGGTACACCGCTACTCGAATAAATCAGTGCTCCTGCCGCCACCTCTGGTGGAGTTGCAAAAACTGGCTGGCCTCAGGCCCGCTCCGGGCGCCTCAACCGCTTGCCCCGCGCCGATGCCTCAGCCGCTTCGGAGACGTCTTCAACCGACTCTGATCGCTGAGATCGTCGACAAGTACTGCTCGGGCGCAACCACGCCATCGCTCTGCATCGAGTACTCCCTCTCGAAGGGCGGCTTGCTGAAGCTGCTCCGCGACGAAGGCGTCCGACTCCGTTGCCAGCCTCTGACCGACGAGCAGGTGCGCGAGGCGGCGGCCCTCTATGAGAGTGGTGTTTCGCTCGCGGCTATAGCTGCGCACTTCGACGTCAGCTACGGCAACGTCCGGCAAGCCTTCGTCAGGGACGGGGTGGAGCGGCGACCGAGAGGAGGCCGACGGTGACGAGACGTCCACGTCGTGAGAGCTCCGCCGCCTCAGCTTCTCCCCCACGTGATGATCCCCAAGGCTGCGATGGCCACGACGAACCCGACGACCTGACGGCGGGTGGGTCGCTCTCTATCGATCGCGAAGGCGAGGACGACGGTGCTCGCGGGATACAGCGAACTGATCACGGCGACGACCGACAGCATCCCGTTACGCACCGCCTCGAGGTACAGCGCGTTGGCGACCACGTCGAGGATGCCGATGCACGCGGCGAGCCAAAGCATCCGGCGCCCCGCCCCCGGCCGAGCCCACTCAACGCCGACGACAGCGAACGCACCCTCCGCGCAGGGGGCGGCTACCATCACGGCGAAGATCGGTGACGCACGGACACGCTGAGCGGCGCAACGCCCGTCACGTGTGGTGGGCGTCGGCTCCGTCGAGCAGAAGGTCGTCGTAGATCCGCAGCGCCAGGGCGACCTGCAGCGGATCGACGCCACGCGCCCCGACCGCCCCTTCGAACCGGTCGACGCGCTGACGTACCGTGTTGCGGTGGACGCCGAGCTGCTCCGCCGCGCGGACAGCATTCTTGTCGGCGGCGTAGTATGCCGCGACGGTTTCGCGCATCGAGCGCGCGTGCTCCCCGGCACCGGCGTAGTCGCCCAGTACCTCGTGCACCCACGTCGCCGTTGCCGTGGCATCCTTCGTCAGCAGCTGGACCAGCGCGACCTGGGGGTCGGCGTACGACACCACCGCGCGATCGCGGTAACGCGGCGACGACAAGGCCACGAGCCGCGCGATCGCGGCCTGTTCGTGCGAGCGCCGGAACCCGTCGACGTCGTGGCCCGGCTCGCCCAGGGCGGTCCGCACGCCCGGCACGGTCGCCACGTGTTCCTCGATCTGCGCCAGCACGCCCGCGTCGAGCAGCGGCGCCCCGAACCATGCCCAGGCCGTCGACCGGTCCACCACCGTGATCAGCGGGGGTGTGGGAGAGCGCACCACCGTGGCCAGCCGTCGCAGCAGCACGTCGATCTCGTGCTGACGCGCGGCGTCATCGGCATCCATGTCGGACCACGCCATGACCCCGAGGTGCGTCTGCGCAAGCGTGTATCCGGTCTCGGAGGCGAACCCCCGGATCGGCAGGGAGTCGCCGCGCAGCACCTTGAGGATGATGCTCGCGTTCAACGTTGCGCGGGTGCTCCACCACCGCCGACGTTCCTGCTCGTGCACGCCCGTCACGAGCTGCAGGATCCAGTCGATGTAGCGGTGCACGACGTCGGCGATGTCGCGGACCACGTCGATCTTCACGCGGTCTGAGACACCGAGGCGCTCCGCCTCGTCCATCCCGAGCCGCAGGAACATGCTCTGCCCCAGGTAGTAGGCGCGGGTCAGGGCTGACAGCGGAACATCGCGCTGCGCGAGCCGCGCCGCGTACTCGACGGCGGCGGTCGTGGGCTGCAGACTCTCCAGATCGATCTGGTTCGCGAGGATGTGGCAGATCGTCGTCACGTTGCCCTCGATGCTCGCCTGCAGCATCTCGACGAGTTGCGGGTCGCCCCCGAGGTCGTCGATCCGGGATGCCAGGAGGTCGCGCATCTCGCGAACAATCTCGGGCATGCGCAGGTCGAGCTGCCGCGCGACGAGCGCGAGCAGTTCGGAGACGTCGCCCTCGTGCGTCTCGCCGGGACCGGATGCCGTCGTCACGCGGGCTGCGCCTCCGCCGTGCGCCGCGTGACGGTGGGCACGATGCCGCGCAGCGCACGTCGTGCGGCGTTCACGCCGCAAAGGCCATGGATCCCCGGCCCCGGGGGCGTGGCTGCGGAACAGAGGTAGTAGCCCGGCACCCCCGTATCGTACGGCTGCGCCGTGATGCGCGGACCGAGCGTGAACTGCAACGGCGTCTTGGCGCCGGTGAGGATGTCGCCCCCGACGAAGTTCGGGTTCCGCTGGCTCCACTCGGTCGCGGTGATGACCCGCATCGCCCGGATACGGTCGCGGAAGCCCGGGGCGAACCGCTCGATCTGCGACACGACGGCGTCGCTGGCATCCCCCGTGTATCCGGCGGGCACGTGGGCGTAGGCGTACAGCGGATGCACGTTCCCCACCGAGCGCTGCGGGTCGGCGACGTGCTGCTGACCGACGAGCACGAAGGGACGTTCTGGCATCCGCCCCTCGGCGACGTCGCGTTCGACGGCCGCGATCTCGCGCGCCGACCCCGCCAGGTGCACGGTGCCCGCGCGCCCGGTCTCTTCCGCACGCCACGGCACGCCGCCTTCGACCGCGAACTCGACCTTGAAGGCCGCAGGCCCAGGGCGGAAGCGGCGGAACGCCTCCGCGATGGGACGACTCAGGCTCCCCCCGAGGATCTCGGCGACGGCGTGCGGGTGCACGTCGAGCATGGCGACGTCGTGCGGGGGCAGATCACGTCGCGAGCGGATGCGCCGCCCGGTTTCGAACGTCACCCCGCGTTCGCGCAGCCGCGCGATCACCGCCGCGGTGAGCGTCCCCGTGCCGCCCGCGACGACGGGCCACCCCACGGCGTGCCCGGCGGTGATGATGCCCGCGCCGATCCCGCCCACGAGGGGCTGGTCGAGCCGCTGGAACGCGTGGGCCGCGACGCCCAGGAACAGCGCCCGCGTCCGCTTCTCGGCGAAAGCGCGCGAGGTCCACACCGGCGGCGGCCCAGCGACCGCGCCGAAGCGCGCGAGGAGCAGGGGGTGACGAGGGATGCCGATGAGCGGGCGGAGGATGTCCTCCGACAGGGCGGCGAAAGACCGGGACGACGGCCCGAACATGGTCCGCCACCGCCACCCGTCGCGCCCGAGGTCGGCCGCGGTGTCGTCGATGGAGCGGCGCAGCAGCACGACGTCGCCATCGTCGAGCGGGTGGGCGCAGTCGATCTCGGGGAGTACCCAGGGCGACTCCGGCAGGTCGAGGTCGGCGAAGTAGGGCGACCCCGCGGCCATCGGGTGCACCGCGGCGCAGTGGTCCTGGATGAGCCCCGCGAGGAGGGGCTCGCTGTTGCGCGCCCCTCCCCCGAGCTCGTCCGCCGCCTCGACGACGTGCACGTCGAGGCCGGCGGCCGAGAGGGTCGCGGCTGCGGCCAGTCCGTTCGGACCGCTGCCGACGACCACCGCGCGCGTCATTTCGGGACCCGCTCTCCTCGCCTGCGCGAGACCGTGCGGACGCTGTTCGTCACGTCGGCCACGCGGCCGGCCGCGTCGGCGCGCCAGTACCGCTCAAGGGGGATGGGGCCGTCGGCGAGCCACGGCTGGGCGGCCACGGCATCTGCCACGCGCCACCGGCCCCGCTCGATGACTCCGCGGGCCGCATCGATCACCTTGTACTCCTGGAAGGTCGCGTGGATGGCCTGAGATTCCACCCATACCACCACGAACTCCCCGGGTTCGAAGCGGCAGCGGCTCTGCAGGGCACGGATGAGCGACTCGTCGTGCAGGTGCCCGTCGCCGAAGTTGAACCCGATGACCGAGTTGCAGGCGAACTCTCCCTCGCGGATCGTGCGCGTCTCGATGTCGGGCAGGGCCCGGTAGAGCACCGAGAAGAGCCCGCGGCCCTGGCTGTGCATCGAACGCCAGGCCAGCGTCTGCTGCATCGTGATCTCGGCGATCTCGGGGGCGTAACCGAGTTGCGCGAGCTGGTCGACCTGGTTCGATGTCGGCCGGACGACGGCATCCAGCTTCTGCTCCGCTCCCGGCGTGAAGGTCCACAGCGCCGAGGCCCAGTTGCCCGCGTACTGACGCATCGACGGCAGGAACGAGACCTTATCGGGGCGCAGGTTGCCGAGCACCGGGAAGAAGAGCAACGCCGCGACGATCCCGGCGAGCAGCCACACGTTCGAGAAGTCGGTGACCGCGTACCCCGACTGCGCGGGGAATCCGAGGAAGAGGAACACCGCGGCGTAGCAGAACAGGGTGTTCCACTCGAGCGGGACGGCGAGCGGGAACGTCGAGAAGATGAACAGGTGGAAGCCGACGATGAGGACGACCCCGGCAAGCGTGACCCAGAAGTTCTGTGAGAACAGCAGCACGAGCGGAACGGCGATCTCGACCGTGGTCCCCATCGCGTGCGCCATGAACTGCGCGAGCTTCGACGGGCGGATGTCGCGCGGGAAGTCGCGGTAGAGCGAGCGCTTGAGCCATCGCGGCGGCCAGAACGGGGTGTTGCTGAGCATCGGCGGGATGACGTTGACGAAGTGCTTACCGAACTTCGAGATGCCCGCGCACACCCACACGGTCACGATGAGCAGCTTCAGCGCGATGATCATGTCGACGAACGACAACACCGAGAAGAAGACCAGCGCCGGCAGATACTGCTCGATGCGCGAGGCGACCGCGATCGTCTTGTCGCGCACACCCACGATCACCAGCAGCGCGATCGCGACGATCACCGGAGTGGTCTGCACCAACCCGCTCGTGTTCTCGGGGAGCGCCGCGGCGAGCGCCGGGGTCACCGTGCCGGGGAGCACGAGCGCGGTGGCGAGCGCTGCGAGGAACCCGAGGTAGACGACGACGTCGAAGATCGTCCGGGTGTCGCCGGCAGTCCCCGGCACCCAGGCCCACGGCCGCAGCCGGATCGTGCCCGGCCGGGCCCAGAACTGGATGCCGCCGGTCATGGGCTTGAACTTGCCCGCAGTCGGCCCCCACGAACCGGCCAAGCCGATCGCCTCGAGCAGCATCGTCCAGATGATCGCCTTCTGGTAGACGATCGGCTGATCCCACCATTGGTCGACCTGCCAGAACCAACCCACGCCGCTCGTGGCGGTGATGATGACGCTGCCCATGAGGAGCCACAGCACGCCGATCTTCACGAGGTAGGTCGCAGCGATCATGCGGGGCGATCCGAAGCCGTACTCCACCCAGTGCAGGGCCAGGGCTTTGATCCGCTCGCGCAGCGGCTGGTGCAGGAACGTGGTCGTGTCCACGGGCGGAAAATCCGCTGTCTTGAATCCCATGACAACTCCTTCGGTGACGGGATGAGGGAAGAGAAGTAATCAGGCGGCGGCCGCGGCGAGCGCGCGACGCATCGCCGGTTTGTCGACCTTGCCGACCGGGTTGCGAACGAGATCCGTGACGATGCGGATCTCGGCGGGCACCTTGATCTTGGTGAGACCCTCGGCGCAGTGCGCACGCAGTTCGTCCTCGGTGACCGCCTCGCCGGGGTGGAGGACGACGTCCGCGACAGGGACCTCGCCGTACACCGGGTCAGGCCGCCCGACGACCGCGGCCTCGAGCACCGCGGGATGCGTGGCGAGGAATGCCTCGATCTCCTTGGGGTACAGGTTCTCGCCGCCGCGGATGATCATGTCCTTGGCCCGATCGACGAGCGTCAGGTAGGCGTCTTCATCCAGGATGCCGATATCCCCGGTCCGCAGCCATCCTCCGCGCATCACCTCCGCCGTGGCATCCGGTCGTCCGAGGTACCCGCGCATGACCGTGGGGCTGAGGATCGCCACCTCGCCCCGCACCCCCGGGGGCACGAGACGACCCTCGTCGTCGAGGACGGCGATCTGCTGGCCGGGGAGCGCGCGGCCCACGGTGCCGGGCTTGCGCACGCCCCAGAGCGGGTTGCACGCCGAGGCGCACGTGGCCTCGGTGAGGCCATACCCCTCGAGGATCGGGATGCCGAATCGCTCCTCACTGAAAGCAAGGAGTTCAGGGCTGGCCGGAGCCGCGCCGCAGATCGCCACGCGCAGCGAGGGCAGACGCGGAAACTCTTCCCGCGGAATCTCGGCCAGACGGGCGAAGATCGCTGGCACCGCGGAGAAGTAGGTGGGCCGGAACCGCTGGAGCGCGTCGAGGAAGGTGGCGGGGGCGAAGCGTTCGAGGATCGAAACGCTGCCGCCGGCACTGATCGGGGCGAGGAAGCTCACGCAGAGCGAGTTGACGTGGAACAGCGGCAGGACCAGCAGGGCCTGGTCGCCGGGTCCGAGCTCGATGTGCGTGCGGAGGGAGGCCGCCATGGCGCTGAGGTTGGCGTGGTCGAGCATGACGCCCTTGGGCTGGCCGGTCGAGCCGCTCGTATACACCAGCAGCGCCAGGGTGTCGGGCGTAATGTTCGGGTCGTCGACGGGGCCGTCGGGGACGCGTGCGAGATCCGCCGGCGCAAGCGTGTCGACCTCGACGTTCGGCGTACCCGAGGTGATGAGCAGCCGCGCTCCCGAGTCGTCGAGCTGGTAGCGCAGCTCGCGCTCGGTGAACGTAGGGTTCACCGGCGTCACCGCGGCACCCACGCGCCAGGCGCCGAGCATGGCGGTGAGGAACGCGACGGAGTTCGGCAGCATGATCGCCACGACGTCGCCACGGCCGATTCCCCGCGCCGCGAACTGCTCCGCGCAGGCCGCGGCACGTCGTTCGAGGGCGCGATAGCTGAGCTCCTCGGTCACATCGCGCACCGCCGGCCGCGCGGTCCCCGCCGAGGGGCTCCGCCACGGCAGATGATCGAGGCCGGACACCGTGCCCCGTGTCGTGGTGCGCGTGTCGAGTTCGT
>NZ_JARHXC010000262.1:0-7422 GCF_029222405.1 Microbacterium sp. Kw_RZR3
GGGGGTCGTCCGCGGGGGCGAAACCGATCATGGTGGTGAAGTACGCGTCGCCCTTGTAGGCGCCGGTCTGCGGATCGGTCTTCTCACCGGTACCCGTCTTGATCGCGACACGGTAGCCGGGGATCTCGACCTGCTTGGCGAGCGTGCCCTGCGTGGCGACGTTCTCGAGCATGAGCGAGACCTGCCGCGCGGCGGCCTCGGAGACCACGCGCGTGCCCTGCGCGTCGGGGACGTCGGTGACCGTGCCGTCGGCGGCGGTGCAGCCCTCCACGAGAGAGAGCGGCATCCGCACTCCCCCGTTCGCGATCGTCTGGTACGCGCCCGCGAGCTGCGGCACCGTCACGGAGATGCCCTGGCCGAACGTCGTGTTGTAGAAGGTCTGCTTGTCCCACTGCGCGGGGTCGCGCATGATGCCGGACGACTCGCCCGGGAAGTCGACCCCCGTCTGCTGGGTGAGTCCGAACTTCTCGAGGTACGAGACGCGGGTGTCGAGCGGGATCATCTCACCGAACTTCGAGATGCCGACGTTCGACGAGTCGATGAGCACGCCCGTCAGCGTGTAGTTGTTCGCCCCGTGCGAGAACGAGTCGGACACGCGCGCATCACCGGGGAGCGTCTCGCTTCCGGATGCGGTGACCGTCGTGTCCGCGGTGAAAGCGCCCGAGTCCAGGCCGATGGCCGCGGTGATCGCCTTCATCGTCGACCCGGGCTCGTTCGGGTTGCCGAAGGCCGCACTCCCCCGGTCGTCCGCCGGCGTCGACGTCGGGTCGTTGGGGTCGACCGTCGGGTACTCGGCGAGGGCGCGGATCTTGCCGGTCTTGGCCTCGACGACCGTGATCGTGCCGCGCAGCGAGCCGGTGTTCTGCACCTGCTCGGCGATCAGCTGGCTGAGGTACCACTGCAGATCGCGGTCGATCGTGAGCTTGAGGGTTCCGCCGTCGACGGCCGGCTCGGTCTCGACCTCGGTCCCGGGCAGCACGTTTCCGTCACGGCCCTGCTGGAAGACGACCTTGCCGTTCTGGGAGGCGAGGCACGCGTTGTCGGCGGATTCGAGCCCCGCGAGCGGTTCGCCGTCGCTGCCGACGAAGCCGACGAGGTTTCCCGCGACGGCGCCGTCGGGGTAGATGCGGCCCGCCTGCGGCGGGAAGCTGAGGAACGGCAGACCCAGCGCCGCGAGAGCGCGGTACTGCTCGGTCGAGACGCGCTTCGCCACATTCGCCCAGCGGGAGTCGGGGTTCGCCGCGACAGCGTCGGTCACGATCTTCTCGACGTCGGCCGGGTCCTGACCCGCGATCCCCGCGATCTGCGCCGCGATCTGGCTCCACGTCTGGGTGACCTCGACGTTCCCGGAGTCGTCGCGGTCGGTCAGGCCCTGGGCCGCGAGCTTGGGGTCGATGTCGACGTCGTAGCGATTCACGCTCGCCGCCAGAGTCACGCCGTTCTCATCGACGATCGATCCGCGGGAGCCGTAGATCGTGCGCGAGTCCTGCATGCCCATGGCCAGCGAGTCGTCCACGTGTTCACGGGCGTTCACGACCTGGATGTCGACGAGACGGACGACGAAGGCGATCAGCACCACCAGGACGACGCCCAGGGCGATCACCGTGCGTCGCCGCGGAGAACGGGTGAGGGAAGTCGTCATGTGCTTATCGTGTCGCGGGCGTCGGCAGACCGTCGCTGATCGGCGGGGGTGTCGCAGAACCAGCGGGCGGAGCCGTCTGATCGGGGGTCGCCGTGCCGGACGTCGCCTCGGCGGGCGCGTTCGGGGCCGGCTCCGCCGGCGTCTGCGGCTTGGTGGCGAGCGGAACGCCCGAGATGAGGGCGTTGCGCACCGACCCGCGGCCGAGCGCGTCGACGGACGACACGTTCTCGGCGGGCTTCCCCGACCCGATCACGGCGCCGTCGCTGAGACGGAGGTAGGTCGGCGACTCGTCGATGACCATTCCGAGGGCGGCCGCGTTCGCCGCGAGGTACTGCGGCGAGCTGAGACCGGCCACGTCGTCGTTGAGGATCTGCTTCTGGTAGGTCAGGTCGCGCTGCTGCTGCGTGAGCGCGGCGATCTCGAAGGAGCTCTGCGTGGTGAGGATCGACAGCCCCATCTGCACGAGCGCGATGAGTACCGCCCCGGCGACGGCGATGACGCCGAAGGCACGACGCGGCGCGCGGCGACGCGCCGGCGCGGGAACGGCCTGCAGGCGACGGGGCTCGCGGATCGGTGTCGGGAACTCCGGCTCGAGTCCGGTGTGGACAGCCCGCAGATCGATGGCCTGGGGTGCGCTCATGCGTCCTCCTGGATTCGCTCGGCCGCACGCAGACGCACGGGGGTGGCGCGGGGGTTGACCGCGCGTTCTTCGTCACTGGCGAGTTCGGCTCCGCGCACGAGGAGGCGGAACTTGGGCGCGTGCTCGGGAAGCTCGACCGGAAGACCACGGGGAGCCGTGGATGCCGTGGCCTCGGCGAACACGCGCTTGACCAGCCGGTCCTCGAGCGACTGGTACGACAGCACGACGATGCGCCCGCCCACGCCCAGCACCTTCAGGGCGGCGGGGATGGTGCGCTCGAGCACCGACAGCTCGGCGTTGACCTCGATGCGCAGGGCCTGGAAGACGCGCTTGGCCGGGTGCCGCTCGCGCAGGACGGCGGCGGGCGTGGCCGCCTGCAGCACGTCGACCAGCTGACCCGACCGCTCGAGCGGGGCGTTCGCGCGCGCGGCGATGATGGCGCGCGCGTAGCGTCCGGCGAGCTTCTCCTCGCCGTAGCGCTCGAAGATCCGGCGCAGATCGCCCTCGCCGTAGGTCGCGAGCACCTCGGCCGCCGTGACGCCCGTCGTCTGGTCCATGCGCATGTCGAGCGGGGCGTCCTGCGCGTAGGCGAAGCCGCGCGAGGCCTCGTCGAGCTGGAGCGAGGACACGCCGAGGTCGAACAGGATGCCGTCGACCTTGTCGACACCCGCGGATGCCACGGCCTCCGCGATCCCGTCGTACACGGTGTGGACGAGGGTGACGCGGTCGCCGAAGCGCGCCAGACGCTCCCCCGCGATGCGCAGCGCGTCCGTGTCGCGGTCCAGGCCGATGAGGCGCGCGGTCGGGAAGCGCTCGAGGAACGCCTCGGAGTGCCCGCCCATGCCCAGCGTGCCGTCGACGAAGACGGCATCCGGTCGCTGGAGGGCCGGAGCCAACAGCTCGGCGCACCGCTCGAGGAGGACGGGGGTGTGGATGTCGCGGATGTCCATGAGATGTCGGGGGTTCTCCTCGGCTCTGATCCCCATCCGCATCGACCTGGCGCCGGGGAAGTGCGTCAGGGCATGCGGCTGGGAGTCACAGCCGAGGATCAGAAGAGTCCCGGGATCACCTCCTGCTCCATCTCGGCGTACGTCTCTTCGTTGCTCTCGGCGTAGGAGTTCCACGCCTCGGCGTCCCAGATCTCGGCGTGGGCGCCGACACCCGTGACGACCAGTTCGCGACCGAGACCGGCATAGGCGCGGAGAGCCGGGGGCACGGTGATGCGGTTCTGGCTGTCGGGCTTCTCGGCGCTGGCCCCCGAGAGGAACATGCGCAGGAAGTCGCGGGCCTGCTTGTTGCTCAGCGGAGCCTCGCGGATCCGCTCGTGCACGCGCTCGAACTCCTCGGTGCTGAACACGTAGAGGCAGCGGTCCTGCCCCCGGGTGATCACCACTCCGGCGCCGAGATCGTCACGGAACTTCGCCGGCAGGATGACCCGACCCTTGTCGTCGAGCTTGGGGGTGTGCGTACCGAGCAGCATTCGGGTGTCCACCCCCTTCGTCCGGCCTGCGAAGTTTCCCCCACTTTACTCCACTGCCCTCCACTTAGCTATCAATACGTGGCCTCTTCTGGGCGAACTCCCCCTCGTGTACAGTCCGCTCGCGACGCGCGCAGGGCGCGCGGAACCGCGGAACGGCGCGCAAGCCGGCCGAGCGACCGCGATTCGACGACGCGGGTGGAGGAAAAGGGAGGGAGCCGCGACGGCGGCGCGGCGCGTGGAGGGCGGGAACCCGTGGCGCCGGGCCGGGGCGATCGCGGCGCAACGTCGCCGATCACTCGCGGCAGTGACGCGGCGGGGCCGCGGGAGACGGCGGGCCGCACTCCTCGCGACACATAAACGCTGTTCGCGCGCAGAAACACGAGGAGATCGTGTTTATGCGAGCGAACGGCGTTTATGAGGGGATGCCGAGGCCCGCAGCCGACAGAATCTGCGGGGCGCACGAAACCTGCCGGGCGCACGAAAAAGCACCGGCTCCGAAGAGCCGGTGCTTATCGAGGACGAGAGGGCTTAGCGCTCCTCGTTGCGGCGGTCCCACCGATCGTTCATGCGATCCATGAAGGACGCGCCGGACGCGCGGGGTGCGCGAGCAGCGGAGGGAGACGCCGAGGCCGCGCGACTCGAGCCCTTCATCGGCGTGACCGCGAGGACGACCCCGCTGACCATGAGGACGAACCCGAGGACACCGATCGCGATACCGAGGAACCCGGTGTTGAAACCGATCGAGACGCCCGCGACCAGAGCACCGAGGCCAGCCAGCACGAGGATGGATCCGTACACGATGTTGCGGTAACTGAGGGCGCGTCCGGGGGCAGTGACGACATCGGCGTCGTGACTCATGAGATGGCGCTCCATCTCGTCTAGCAGACGCTGCTCCTGTTCGGAGAGTGGCATGCATCCCCCTCTGTTGCTAAGTACGGACGATTCTACGCGGGGCGTGGATCACTAGGCTAGGCCTGTGGTGACCTCCCCGGAACCGATCGAAGCTGTTTCCCAGCGACTCGACAAGTTCCTTTCTGACCAGCTATCGTACGCCTCCTCACTGGGGCCGGAGGCGGAGACGATGAGCCGCGCCGGCGCGGCATCGCTGCGCGGCGGCAAGCGCCTGAGGGCCCGATTCTGTCTCACCGGCTGGCGCGCGGTCATCGAGTCGTCGGGGTCGCGCGACACGAGCCCCACCCCCGCGGCGGTCTCGGTCGCCGCGGCCCTCGAGATCTTCCAGGCGGCGGCGCTCGTCCACGACGACATCATCGACAACTCCGACACCCGGCGCGGACAGCCCGCCGCGCACCGCGCGCTCGAAGCGGCGCACGCGGCGGCGGGATGGACCGGCGACGCCGCGATGTTCGGACGCTCCGGCGCGGTGCTGCTCGGCGACCTGTTGGTGGCGTGGAGCGACGACCTGCTCGAGGAGGCCCTCGCGGATCAGTCCACGGCTGCGGCGACGCGACGGTTCTACGCGCACATGCGCCGCGACGTCACGATCGGTCAGTTCCTCGACGTCGCGGAGGAGTCGGCATACGCCGTGTATCCCGATGAGGAGCACGCCGAACGCGCGCTGCGCGTGGCGTCCTACAAGTCGGCGCGGTACAGCATTCAGAAGCCGCTCGAGATCGGCGCCGCCTTCGCCGGCGCGGACGACGAGCAGCTCGACGCGCTCGGGCGCTTCGGACACGACGTCGGGATGGCGTTCCAGCTGCGCGACGACGTGCTCGGAGTCTTCGGTGACACGGCCGTGACCGGCAAGCCCGTCGGAGACGACCTCCGAGAGGGGAAACGGACCGTGCTCGTCGCTTTCGCCCGCGAGGCACTGCCCGCCCCGGCCCGACGGACCGTGGACGAGCTCCTCGGCGACGCCGAGCTGGATGCGGCGCAGATCAGCGCTCTGCAGAACACGATCGTCGACACGGGCGCGCTCGCCCGCACCGAGGAACTGATCGCCGACTACTCACGACGCGCAGACCGGGCCCTGTCCGGCGCCCGGCTCGGCAACGCCGCGGTCGGCGAGCTTCGCGATCTCGCCCAGGCTGCCACGCAGCGCTCGTCCTGAGCCGCGGGGCTGCGCCGGGCGGAAGCCCGGCGGCGGGCGGAATCAGGCGAGGGCCGCTGCGACCCGTCGCACCTCGCTCTTACGCCCCGCCAGGAGCGCTTCGATCGGGGCGACGCCGATGGTGTCTTCGGGGGTGAGCAGCCAGTCGATGGTCTCGTCCTCGTCGAAACCGGCATCGTGCAGGACGATGATCGTCCCCCGCAGCGCCGGCAGGGGACGGCCGTCGACGACGAAGACCGAGGGGATGCGCAGCACGCCATCGCGACGCGAACCGACGAGGTAGTGCTCGTCGAGCAGACGACGGACACGTCCATGCGACTCGCCCAGCACCTCGACGAGATCGGGGATGGTCAGCCACGCGGTTTCGTAACGGGGTGTATCGCTCACGGTCCCATCCTCTCATCGGCGCCGGCAGGGCGACTATCCGTCATTCCCTTCGTCATCCGGCGCCGTCTTCGTCACATCCGTCACACAAACCTCACGCGTTGACATCCTCCCCATGCCGTGCGAGCGTTTTGGGCAGTCGGAAGAACGGAATCCCCCACCATGCGACGACTCCCCTCCCCCACGCTGCCCGCGCGCGCCACCGTGATCTGGCCCGCAGCGGTCGTCGGCACGATCGCCCTCGCCCTCACCGGCGAGAGCACCGCCCACGCGACGCCTCCGGCGCCGCTCGCAGCGCTCCCTCCCGCTCCGGCGACCCTCGGTCAGATCCCCGTGCTCGCCTCCGCGGCGGACGCACCCGCGACCCACACCGTCGAACCCGGAGATACCGTCTGGGACATCGCGCAACGGTACGGCCTCGACGTCGCCGCTCTCCAAGCGGCCAACGGTCTCGCCGCCGACAGCGTCATCCGCCCCGGTCAGGTGCTCATCCTCGGCGGCGCGGCACCCCAACCGGCCACTCCCGCCCCCGAACCCGCCCAGGTCACGTACGAAGTGACCGCGGGCGACACCGTCTCGGCGATCGCCTCGGCCCACGGCATCTCGACCGACGCCGTCCTGTCCGCCAACGGGCTGACCCGCGACTCGATCATCTACCCCGGCGAAGTGCTGCGAATCCCATCCGCGGCCGCACCCGGCCCGGCATCCGCGGGTCCGGCGCTCGCGCCCGGTCTCGATGCGGAACAGTCCGAGAACGCCCGACTCATCATCCGCATCGGGCGCGAGCTCGGCGTGTCCGACCGCGGAATCCTGATCGCCCTCGGCACAGCGATGCAGGAGTCGTGGCTGCGAAACCTCGACTGGGGCGATCGCGATTCCCTCGGCCTGTTCCAGCAGCGCCCGAGCACGGGCTGGGGCACGCCCGAACAGATCCTCGATCGGGAGCGATCCATCCGCGTTTTCTATGGCGGACCGGCAGACCCGAACGGCTCCGACACGCGCGGGCTCCTCGACATCACCGGGTGGGAGGATCTGCCGTACGCCGACGCCGCGCAGGCGGTGCAGATCTCGGCCTACCCCGACCGATACGCCCAGTGGGAGCAGCCCGCGACCACGTGGCTCGCCGTTCTGGGCTGAGGTAGGGGTGAGCCGCTCCCCGGGCTCCCAGGGGGCGCTCCGTAGACTCGACACGTGAGCACGAGTCAGCA
>NZ_JARHXC010000263.1:0-5242 GCF_029222405.1 Microbacterium sp. Kw_RZR3
GGGTCAGCGCAGTTGGATCGCTCGGTAGGTCGGGTTGCCCACCGGGGAGCTCACGAGATCGGCGACGCGCTCGGAGGTGACGTACGAGTACGTCTCGTTGAACAGCGGCACCGCCGGGAACTCCTTCTGGATGATGCTCTGCACATCGGCGTACGCCGTGCCGTCGCCCGTCAGGTCGGCGTCGGCGGTCTGCATGGCGCTGGCGACCTCAGGGCTGTAGAAGGGGATGCAGTTGGCGCAGCCGCCGCCCTCGATGAAGAACACCCGCAGTGTCGCCTGCTGGCTCGGGTACAGCGCACCCCAGCGCGAGAAGAACGGCCCGCTGAGGTTGGCATCCGTCCGCTTCTGCAGGAACTCGGCCCAGTCCGCGGTCGGCGTCGCGGTCGCGTCGATGCCCAGGTTCTGGCGCAGCTGGTTGGCGATCGCCTCGTAGAGCGGATCGAGTCCCCCACCGCCGGGGTACGTGATCTCGAGCGGTCCGCTGAACCCGCCGGCCTCGGCGAGCAGAGCCTTGGCCGCGTCGGGGTCGTACTCGCAGTACTTCCCGCAGATGCCCGTCGGGGTCCCGGGCTCGATCGCGGGCGTCCACGCCGTGGCGGGGGTGTAGGTGCCGCCGTAGATGCGATCGATGATCGTCTGGCGGTCGATCGCCATCGACAGGGCCTGACGCACGCGCACGTCCTGGTACTGGGCGTTCCACAGGGGAAGGCCGAGGAACGAGATGCCGGGCGCTTCGAACGAATAGAGCCGGTCGCCGAAGTCGCTTCCGGCCTGGAGGAGACGGCTCGCGGGCACGCCCGCGACATCGAGGTTGCCGGCCAGCACGTCGGTGTAGGCGGTCTCCGAGTCGGTGTACGGCACGAAGGTGATCTGGTCGACGGTCGGCGCCTCGCCCTTGAACCCGTCGTAGGCCGACACCGTGATCGGCTCGTTCTCGACGTAGTCACCCGTCATCTGGAACGGGCCGTTGCCCACCGGGTGCTTGTTGTAGGCGTCGAAGTCCGAAAGAGCCGACTCGGGCATCGGGAAGAACGCGGTCTGCGCCTGCGTGACCTGCAGCGGGAACTGGCCGTCGGGGCTGACGAGCTTCACCGTGAAGGTGAGGTCGTCGACGACCGTCAGGCCCGACATCGTGGTGGTCGTGGGCGCACCGTCGGCGGGGTTCAGATCGCTGTATCCGACGATGGATGCCAACTGCCCCGAGTTCTCGAAGGCGTTGGGCCCGTACGCGACGGCGTTCCAGGAGTCGACGTAGCTCTTGGCCGTGACGGGGGTCCCGTCGTGGAACGTCCATCCGTCGCGGAGCGTGATCGTCCAGGTCTGGGCGTCGTCCGACTCGATGGACGCGGCCTGGACGTCCTGGAGGGTGCCGTCGGACTGCAGGAAGGCCAGCGGCGACCAGACGGCCATGTTGAAGTCGTAGGCGACGGACTGCCGGCCGGGGATGAGCTGCTGCGGGTCGGTGACGGCCACGCGGATGGATGTGTCGGTGGAGCCGGTGTCACCACCGTCGCCGCCGGAGCAGCCGGCGAGCGCGAGCGCGCCGGCGACCAGCACGGCGAGCGCGATTCTTCTCTTCATCAGGAGCCTCTCGGGAAAGGGCGGCGTTCCGCGCCCAAGGTGGGATGCAGGTGGAACTGCGCCCAGCGAACACCCGCGCTCACCGATGATCAATAAGAAACGTTCAGAAGTTTCAGTGCGAGATGAAAACTTAATCCCGAGGAAACACCTCTTCGCCGCTCGCGGAGCCGTGCGTCACAGGATGCCGAGCTCCATCGCGCGCGTCACGGCACGGGTGCGGTCGGCGACGTCGAGCTTCGCGAAAGCCTTCAACAGGTGCGTCTTCACGGTGGCCTCGCCCAGGTGCAGTCGCCGCCCGATCTCGCGATTGCTCAACCCCTGGGCGACATGGCCCAGCACCTCGACCTCACGCGCGGTGAGCACGGGCTTCTCGGCCGGGCGACCCGCGCGAGCGACCAAGACTCGGGCGACGCTCGGAGCCAGCGCGACCTCGCCCGCGGCCACCGCGCGGACCCCGGCGAGCAGCTCCGCCTCGGGCGCGGCCTTCAGCAGATACCCCGCGGCCCCGGCCGCGATCGCCCGCACGATGACGTCGTCGCTCTCGTAGGTCGTCAGCACGATCACCCGTGCCGACGGCACGCTCTCACGCAGCAGCGCCGTGGCCTCGTCGCCGTCGCGCCGCGGCATCCTCATGTCCATCAGCACGACATCGGGGCGCTCGCTCTCGACGACCGCCACCGCCTCGACCCCGTCGGAAGCGACCCCCACGACCACGATGTCGTCGGCGGTCTCCAGGATGCCGGCGAGCCCGGCCCGCACGATGGAATGATCGTCCACGATCACGACGCGGATCATGAACCCACCGTCTCACGCGGCACGCGGGCGGTCAGCACGACGGCACCCGGGGTGCCGTCGACGTGGAGCTCGCCTCCGAGCGACGCGAGTCGCGCCCGAAGCCCCTCGAGACCGAACCCGTCCACCCGGGCAGCCGGGTCGAACCCCGCGCCGTCGTCGGCGACGCGCAACTCGACGGCCTCATCGGCCTCGACGAGTGCGACCTCGATGCGCTGAGCCCCGGAATGACGGCGGGCGTTGGACAGCCCCTCCTGTGCGCAGCGGAGCAGAGCGACCTCGCTCTCGCGGTCGAGGGGGCCGACGGCATCCGCCCGCACCGCGATGTCACGGTCCGACTCCCGCGCGATCCGCGACACGAGGACCTTCAGCGCCTCAGCCAGCCCCTGGCCGCGCGACACCGGGGCACCCGCCGCGACGAGGGCACGAGTCTCGGCGAGCGCCTCGCGCGCGGCCTCCTCGACCAGAGCGAGCGTCGAGTCCATGAGCACGCCCGCCGCCAGGTCGCGCCGTCCGCGCTGGGCGAGCAGCACGGTGCCCGCAAGCGTCTGGGCGATCGTGTCGTGCAGCTCGGCGGCGAGGCGTTCCCGCTCGGCGACGACGCCGGCGTCGCGGTGCAGCACAGCGACCTCGTCTTGCGCGGCGGTCAGCTTGTCGAGCAAGGCCTGGGTCTCGACACCGTGCTGATACACGGCGGTGAACCACAGCCCGAGGCCCACGTTGCCCGCGAACGCCATCGCCTGGATGAGGGCGGCGCGCATCCACGTGTCGGCATCGCCGCCCCAGGCCAGGGCGACGAGCACGAGCACGGTCGACGCCGCGGTCCACGCGATGGCGGTCCGCCGGGACGAGGAGATCACCCACAGCAACGGATACGAGGCGAACTGCAGCATCGCGACCCAGGGAACCGCCATCACAGCCGTCGGCAGCAGGACGACGGCCGACACCGCCACGACGGTGGCCACAGCCGGCGACCCGTCGCCGTCGAGCACGCGCGGCAGCGCCGCCAGCACGATCGCGGCGTGCGCGGTAACGGCCCCGAGCGCGATGACCGCCGACGACCACGGAACGGTCCCCCACAGGGCCGCGACGACGACGATCATCACGCCCACCGCACCCGCCACTCCGTAGGCGAGCGACCATCCCCGCACGACGGAGGTCCCGGCATCCCGCGTGGTCGCGCGAGCCATCACGCGTCCTTCCGGACCCAGCGGAACGTCGCGCGCACCACGGCGAGACCGACCACGAGCCACAGCAGCGTCACGAGCAGGATCAGCGGGTGGTCCCACGAGCCCGAAGGTTCGGCGGCGGCGAAACCCTCGGGCAGGAACACCGAACGGAAGCCCTGCGCGAGCCACTTCAGCGGGAAGACGCTGGCGACGTTCTGTAGCCACTCGGGCAGGGCGGCGAAGTTGATGTAGACGCCCGAGATGAACTGCAGCAGGAGCACGATCGGGATGACGACGCCCGTGGCGCTGCGCCCGGTGCGCGGCAGCGCCGACAAACCGATACCGAGGATCGCGCACGTGGTCACCCCCAGCACGAACACCCACGCGAAGGTCAGCCAGCGTTCGGGCTCGGTCGGCAGCGGCACGCCGAAGAACACCGCGGCGACCGCGATCAGCAGGACCGACTGCAGGAAGCCGGTGACCAGCACCTGTCCGAGCTTGCCGATGAAGTACGACACGGGGCTGAGGGGTGTGCCGCCGAGGCGCTTGAGCGTGCCGTCGCTGCGCTCCATCGCGATGTCGATCGACATGTTCTGCAGCCCCGAGAGCAGGACACCCGCGGCGAGCATGGCCGGAAGGTAGAACTCCGGCGCGGAAATCTCCGACCCGGGCGGGCCGAACGTCGAACCGCTGAACGCCACCGAGAAGATCAGCAGGATCATCACCGGGAACAGGAACGTGAAGAACACCGAGTCGCCCTGACGGAAGTACGACCGCACCTCGAACGCGATGCGCGCGGCCCCCAGCCGCAGCACGCGGCTCACGCCACACCTCCAGCGGCCGTGCGACGCTGGTCGGCACCGAGGAATGACAGGTACACGTCTTCGAGGCTCGGGCGCACGACCTCGAGCCGCTCGGGCTCCCCGCCGCGCGCGAAGAGCGCCGCGACGAACGCCCCCGGGTCGTCGGTGCGCTCTTCACGCATTACTCCGCCCTCGCGCCAGCGCACGAGGGGTACGCGCGCATCGGCACCCCCGAGCTCGTCGATGAGACCCACGGATGCCACGGCCCCGGCGACGAGGATCGCGGCGCGCTCCGCCAGCTCGGCGGCCTCGTCGAGGTAGTGCGTGGTGAGCAGGATCGTCGTGCCCTCGGCCTGGAGGCTGCGGATGAGATCCCAGAACTGACGGCGCACCTCGGGGTCGAAACCCGTGGTCGGCTCATCGAGGAACAGCAGCTCGGGGCGGCCGACGATGCCGAGGGCGACGTCGACGCGCCGCCGCTGCCCGCCCGAGAGCTTGCGGACGCTCACCTTTGCCTTGTCGCTCAGACCGACGGCGGCGATAACCTCGTCGACGTCGCGGGGCCGCGGATAGAAGGAGGCGAAGTGCGCGAGCAGCTCCCGCACGGTCGCGGTGGGCGCCTCGCCGGTGTTCTGCAGCACGATGCCGAGGCGCGCCTTCCACTCCAGGCCGCCGCGGTGCGGGTCGACGCCGAGCACGCTGACCTCGCCGCTCGTGCGATCACGGTAGCCCTCGAGGATCTCGATCACGGTGCTCTTCCCGGCGCCGTTGGGCCCGAGCAGCGCGAACGTCTCGCCCCGGCGGATGTCGAAGCTCACCCCGCGCAGCGCCTCGAGGCCCCCGCGGTAGGTCTTGCGCAGGTTCTCCACCCGCACGACGTTCTCGCTCATGCCCTCA
>NZ_JARHXC010000264.1:0-7300 GCF_029222405.1 Microbacterium sp. Kw_RZR3
GGGTCGGCGTCGAGGAGGATGCCGCAGCCTGACACCGACGAACGCTTCGCCATCGTGGTGGTGCGCTCCGGTGGGATCGCCGGCCTGTCGAAGCAGTGGCGGGCGGAACCCGATCCCGACCGGGCCCCGCATTGGCGCGAGCTCGTCGAGAGCTGCCCGTGGGATGCGCCTCCGACCCCCGCCACCGGGGCCGATCGGTTCCAGTGGCGCATCGAGGTGCGTCGTGGCGACACGGCGGTGCGCCAGGCGCGGCTCAGCGACCAGCAGGTCGAGGGGCCGTGGCGGTCGCTCGTCGACGAAGTGCGCCGGATCGCGGTTCAGGACCGACCGAGCGGGCAGAACTCCTGAGAAACCGGACGTCGATCCTCCCGCAAGCGCGGCACGCCGCATCCGGGGCGGAAACTCAGGAGTTCCGCCCGCCTCCCGGCCGCCGACACCGCGCGCGGCTCAGCCGAACAGCTTCCGCCGCTTCTTCTTCGACGGGATGCTCTTCTGCAGGTAGACCACGCCGAGCCACCGGCCGAACTTGAAGCCGACGCGACCCATACGGCCCACCTCGGTGAAGCCGAGCTTCTCGTGCAGGGCGATCGACGCGTCGGCGCCCTTGTCGCTGATCGCGGCGACCATCTCTCGGATGCCGAGATCCTGGCACGCCGCGATCAGCGCCTCAAGCAGCGCGCGGCCGAGCCCCTTGCCCGCGGCCGCCTGGCCCAGGTAGATCGAGTTCTCGACGGTGTAGCGGTAGGCGGACTTCGACTGCCACGGCTGCACGAGCGCGTATCCGAGCAGTTGGCCGCTCGGCGACTCCGCCACGAGGAACGGAAGTCCGAGCCGCTTCAGCGTCGCGAACTTGTCGCGCCACTTGGCGATCGACCACGCCTTCTCGTCGAAGGTGACCACGGAGTTGCGGACGTAGTAGTTGTAGATCTCGCGGATGTCGGGGATGTCCGCTTCCGTCGCGGGGCGGATCTCGTACGAGAAGGGGCGTTCCGGCTCGGGTGCGCGACGCAGGTGCGCCGGCAGCCGCCGACGGCTCTTCTCGTACTCTTCTTCCAGCACGCACGCCACTCTACGCAGACAGGCGTTTCGGGCGTATGACCCGAGCCGCGTCGACCCCAGCCGCGCGAGGACGTCCTCAGGCCGGAAGGCGCCAGTCCACGGGCTCCGCGCCCTGTTCCTCGAGCAGCGCGTTGACCCGCGAGAACGGCTTCGACCCGAAGAACCCGCGACTCGCCGACAGGGGTGACGGATGCGGCGACGAGACGATCGCCGTGTCGCCGAGCAGAGGCGTGAGGTTCATGGCGTCCCGGCCCCACAGCACCGCCACCAGCGGGGCGTCGCGCGCGACGAGGCAGCGGATCGCGTGCTCGGTGACACGCTCCCAGCCCCAGCCGCGGTGGGAAGCCGGGGCTCCCGGCGCCACCGTCAGCACCCTGTTCAGGAGCATGACGCCCTGCGCCGCCCATGCCGAGAGGTCGCCGTGGGGAGCGGGCGAGATGCCGAGATCGTCGGACAGCTCGCGGTAGATGTTCCCGAGGCTGCGGGGCAGCGGCCGGACGTGCGGGTCGACCGCGAAGGACAGGCCAATCGGATGCCCGGGCGTCGGGTACGGATCCTGGCCGACGATCAGCACGCGCACCGCGTCGATCGGCGTGCGGAATGCCCGCAGCACGAGGTCCCCCGCCGGCAGATAGGGCTTAGCCTCGCTGCGCAGACGCTCACCGATCGCGGCGATGTCGGCGGCCACCGGGGCCAGCGGCTCGACCCACGACGCGTTGATCAGCCCGGCATCCGCGAGCTCGACGAGAGACTTCGCCGTCACGCCGCGTCTTCTTCGTGCACCGACCCCTGGAACGACCAGGGGAAGTCGATCCACAGGTCGGTGTCTTTCCACGAGTAATCGGGCGTGATGATCGTCGACGGCTTGGTGTAGATCACCGCGGATCGCGTCTCGGCACCGTGCCGGGTGAGGAGCTTCACGGCGAGGTCCAGCGTGCGGCCGCTGTCGGCGACGTCGTCGACGAGGAGCACGCGGCGCCCGCTCAGGTACGACAGGTCGAGGGCGGGAGGGAGGACCTCGGGGTCGTCGAGCACCGTGCCGACCCCGGTGTAGAACTCGACGTTCAGCGCCCCGCAGTTCTTGGCTCCCAGGCCGTAGGCGATCGCGCCACCGGGGAGCAGTCCGCCGCGTGCGATCGCGACGACGACCTCGGGCTCGAAGCCATCCGCCACGATCGCTCGCGAGATGTCGCGGGTCGCCGCTCCGAAATCGTCCCAGCTCAACCGCTCACGCTCGTCCGTCACGCCGGACTCCTCTCATCGACTGCTTTCACCCTAGGGCGCGGGCCGCCGCTCTCGCGCCGCGCGCTCGCGAAAGCGACTACCGGATGCCACGCCCCCGCGGTGCTATCGTCGCGCCATGTCGCGCGTCTCCGGCGCGGTCGGCCGGGTGCGCGGGTCCGCGCTCGGGGTGACCGCGGGTCTCATCGGCTGGTTCGTCGTGGTCGAGCTCGCCAGCGGCATCCTGCAGGGGTACTACGTGCCGCTGCTGCCGGACATCGTCGTGCATCTCGGCATCCGCGATGCCGACGTCAACTGGTTCGAGGCCGCCCAGCTCCTGCTGTCGGCGCTCGTCCTCCCGATCCTCGCCAAGCTCGGCGACATGTTCGGGCACAAGCGCATCCTGCTCGCGTCCGCGATCGCGACCGCCGCGGCCAGCTGGTGGCTCGTCTTCGCCGACTCGTTCACGTCGTTCCTGCTCGCGTGGGCGCTGCAGGGGTTCTACGTCGTATGGCTGCCGCTCGAGATCGCCCTCATCTTCGACCGCGGCCGACGCCTCCAGCGCGGCGTCTCGCGCACCCGCAGCGCCGCGGGCCTGCTCGTCGTCGGCCTGCAAGCGGGCGCCATCATCGGCGCTCTCGCTGCCGGCCGCCTGTTCGCCGCGACGGGCGGAGACCTGCGACTCGCCCTCGCCGTCCCCGCGGTGGTGGTGACCCTCGTCTGCCTCGTCATCTGGCTGGGCGTTCCCGAGTCGGAGCGTACTTCCGACCCGCGGCGACTCGATGTCGGCGGCTTCGCGATCCTCGCGGGTGCACTCCTGTGCGTCACGGGCGCCCTCTCGTTCGTCCGGCTGCCGGAGGGGCCCGGACCCGTCGCGATCGGTGCGCTCCTCGTCGCGGGCGTCGCACTCGGCGCGATCTTCGTCTTGTTCGAGCTGCGTCAGCCCGATCCGGCGGTCGACATCCGCGTCCTCCGTCGCCCCGAGATGTGGCCGGTGCAGACAACCGCCTTCCTCGTCGGCATCAGCCTGCTCGGCGCGCAGGGCCCCCTCGCCACGTACGCCGGAACCGACCGGGCGCTCGGGTACGGACTGGGATTGGATGCCACCGACCGCTCGAACGTGATCGGTGTCTACCTCGTCTCGCTCATCGTGGGGGCCGTGCTGTTCGCCGTGACCTCGCGCCGCGCGAGTCCGCGGGCGGTGCTGATCGGCGCGGCGGTCCTCGTCGGTGCGGGATACGCGTTGCTCCTCCCCCTGCACGTCGAGCTGTGGCAGGTGCTGATGTGCCTCGCGATCGCCGGGCTCGGCTCGGGAGCGCTCGTCGCGGCGATGCCCGCGGCAGCCGCCGCCGCCGCACCGCGCGGGCAGACGGGTGTGGCATCCGCTCTCACGAACACGACGAAGACCGTGGGCGGAACGATGTCGTCCGCGGTGTTCGGGGTGGTGCTGGCGGCCGGGGCGGGCTCGGCGGTGGCGGCGACGGCCGCTCCCCTCGCGGGTTACCTGACCGTGTGGTCGATCTGCGCCGCCGGCGGGTTCGCCGCGGCGGTGCTGCTGCTCTTCGTCCCCCGCGTCGCGTTCGCCGACCGCCCCGAGGCCGAGGTGGATGCGCGCGCCGCGCAGGGCGACGTGAGCTGATCCTCGCCGTTCAGGGGCGCCCGAGGAGGAAGAACCCGACGACCAGCGCCACGACGATGCCGAACGACACCCAGGCCGCGAGGCCCCACGACGTCCTCAGACGGCGACCGGCCGGCGCCACCTCACCGGTGTCGCGCCGGAGCCCCGTCACCGCGGGGTCGTCTCGGAGCTGGCCCTCGCGCCAGCGCTCCCACTGCTCGAGCTTCGCGGCGAAGGCGTCCGCGGTGCGCATGACCTCGACCCACCGCTCCGGGTCGGTCGTGACGACATCGCGCGGGTGCACGAGAAGGAGCAGATCGTCGACGATCTCGATGTCCCATCCGCCCGCGTCATCGATCGCCTGGGCCATGACATCGGGCGTGAACAGGTAGAGCGCATCCGCCTCGTACCCCTCGGGGCAGTACAGGTCGAAATGCTCGTCGAAGTCGCCCTCGAGCGAGAGCCTCTGGGCCGAGTCGGGGACGGCCGCCACCGCGAACGCGCGGGTTCCGCGCCGGGCCGCGCGCACGATGATGTGCGGCAGCGGGCGCCGGAGGCCGATCCTGATCCACCCGCCCACGGGCGGGTAGGTGAACCGGCGGGTGGCGTTGCGGATCTCGTAGTCCGCCCACTCGACGGTCCGCCCGTCCGCGTTCTCGCGCGTCATCGCCCGCGAGACGGTGTGGCCCGTGATGCTCCACCACGCGCGCATCGTGCCCGAGCGCGGACCCGGGGTGTAGATGAGGCCGTTGTCTTCCGCGAAGTGCGCGAGGGCCCAGTGTTCGCGGGGGCGCGTGCGCCCTTTGGCCGTGCGGATGACGCCCCACACGCTGAAGACGAACACCCCGAGGAACATGAACGCGAACAGGGCCATCGGCCGGACCTCGTCGGACCCGCCGTGGCGGATCTCCGACGTGATGGTGGCCCACGACCCCAGCGCGCCGATCGTCGACACGATCAGGAGGAAGGTGAAGACGGCCCGCCGCCCCCTCCTCTCGGGGTCGCGGACGCGCGGGTACTCCCGCCGGAACCTCGCCCAGAACCGCCGAAGCTCCGATCGGCTCGGACGGGCTCGAAGCGCATCGACATCGAGCGTCGTCGGTTCGGTCATTCCGGGAGGCCCGACGCCAGCGCGTACGACGTCACCGCGTACGCAGGGGTCCCCGCGCCAGCAGGTGCTGTGCCGACTGCGCGACGGGGCGCACCGTCACGAGGTCGAGGTTCACGTGACCCGGCGCGTCGAGCGCGTAGGCGATCACGTCGGCGACGTCGTCCGCCACCAGGGGCGCCTCGACGCCCTCGTAGAGCTTGTCGGCGGCATCCTTGTCTCCGCCCAGCCGGTTGAGCGTGAACTCCTCGGTGCGGACCATGCCCGGCGCGATCTCGATGACGCGGAGCGGCTCGCCGTTCAGCTCCTGCCGGAGCGCGTGCACGAGCATGGATTCGCCGGCCTTCGCGGCGTTGTACCCACCGCCACCGGGGTACGCAGTCTGGGCGGCGGTCGAGGTGACGAAGAGCAGGTCGGCGTGCCCTTCGTCGTCGGCGGCGCGGCGCAGCAACGGCAGGAGGGATGCCACGAGCCGCTGCGACGAGAGCACGTTGGCCTCGAACATCCAGCGCCAGTCGTCAGGGTCGCCGTCTTCGACCCGGTCACTGCCGCGCGCTCCCCCGGCGACATGCACGAGGGCGTCGACCCCGCCGGTCTCGTCGAGCCAGGCGCTCAAGGCGGCGACGTCGTCGGCGTCGGTCAGGTCGGCCGCGCGAGCGACGACCCCCGTCTCCGCTTCGAGAGCCGCGAGCCGGTCGGCGCGGCGGGCGACGCCCACGACGTCCCATCCCCGCGCGCGCAGGAGGCGTGCGGTCGCCTCTCCGATACCCGAACTGGCCCCGGTCACCACTGCGCGTCGCGTCATGGCATCCACGCTACTCGTCCCCTCCGACGTCGAGCCGACAGGGCCGTGACCGTGTGTGACGGTGGTATTACGGCCCGTGACCCCGGCGGTTGTCGGTGTCGGAGGGGATCCCTACGCTCGCAGAAGGCCACGGCGACCGCCTCGGCCCCCAGACCAGAGGAGCAGCCATGTCGGCACCCGAGAACTGGCGTTTCGAGACCAAGCAGATCCACACGGGCGCCCAGCCCGACCCGGTGACGAAGGCCCGCGCCACCCCGATCTACCAGACCACGTCGTACGTGTTCGACAACGCCGACCACGCGGCGAACCTGTTCGCGCTGGCCGAGTTCGGCAACATCTACACGCGCATCCAGAACCCCACGCAAGACGTCGTCGAGCAGCGCGTCGCGGGCCTCGAGGGCGGCACCGGCGCCCTCCTCGTCGCCAGCGGCCAGGCAGCCGAGACGTTCGCCGTGCTCAACATCGCGCAGGCCGGCGACCACATCGTGTCGTCGAGCTCGATCTACGGCGGCACGTACAACCTCTTCAAGTACACCCTCGCCAAGCTCGGCATCGAGACGACCTTCGTCGAGAACCAGGACGACGCCGAAGAGTGGCGCGCCGCTGTCCGTCCGAACACGAAGCTGTTCTTCGCCGAGACGATCGGCAACCCGAAGATCAACGTGCTCGACATCCGCACGGTGGCCGATGTCGCGCACGAGTCCGGCGTTCCGCTCATCGTCGACAACACGATCGCCACGCCCTACCTCATCCGCCCCTTCGAGCACGGGGCCGACATCATCGTGCACTCGGCGACGAAGTTCCTCGGCGGGCACGGCACCACCATCGGCGGTGTCATCGTCGACGGCGGCCGCTTCCCGTGGTCGGAGCACTCCGAGCGCTTCCCGGGCCTGACCACGCCCGACCCCTCGTACCACGGAGCGGTCTACACGCAGGCGGTCGGCGACGGCCTGGCCTACATCATCAAGGCGCGCGTGCAGCTGCTGCGCGACCTCGGTGCCTCGATCTCGCCGCAGAGCGCGTGGCAGCTCATCCAGGGCATCGAGACCCTGTCGCTGCGCATCGAGCGTCACGTGCAGAACGCGCAGGAGATCGCGGAGTGGCTCGAGAGCCACGACGATGTCGCGAGCGTCAACTACTCGGGGCTTCCCACCTCGCCCTGGTACGCCGCCGCGAACAACTACGCCCCCAAGGGCGTCGGCGCCGTGCTGTCGTTCGAGCTCAAGGGCGGCGTCGAGGCGGGTCGCGAGTTCGTCAACTCGCTGAACCTCTTCAGCCACCTCGCGAACATCGGCGACGTGCGCTCGCTCGTCATCCACCCCGCGTCGACCACGCACTCGCAGCTCACCCCCGAGCAGCAGCTGACCGCGGGCGTGACCCCCGGTCTCGTGCGCCTGTCGGTGGGTCTCGAGAACATCGACGACCTCAAGGCCGACCTCGACCAGGCCCTCGCCGCCGCGCGCCGCCTGTCGGAGGCCGCTCGCGCCTG
>NZ_JARHXC010000265.1:0-1417 GCF_029222405.1 Microbacterium sp. Kw_RZR3
GGGTGAGGCTCGCGGGGTGATGGTCGGTGTGTAGGGGTCGAGGTCCCCGAGGATCAGAAGCGCTAACTCTCTGATCGACCCCGAGGACCTCGACGTGCTTCACCCTACTTCGGGGTGCGCTTCGGCGCGCTCTGCTTGCTGTCCGTGTGCCCGCTGCGACCTGCTCGTCGGCCTCCCCGGTGTTCATGTCGAGCACGTCGACCGTCGCGACGGGCTGCTGGTCGTGACGGTCTCGAGCGCCGCCGCGCCTGCCGGGTGTCCGTCGTGCGGTGTCGTCGCGACAGGTCGAGGGCGCCGCCGGCGGGTGCTGCATGACGTGCCCGGAGCGACCCGGGTGCGGATCGTGTGGCGGCAGCGGGTCTGGCGCTGCGACGACGAGAACTGTCTGCGGAAGACATTCACGGAGCAGCTGCCGCCGCTGGTCGCCCGGCGTGGGTCGATCACGACGCGCGCTATCGGCTGGGCGATCGGGCAGCTGCGTCGCGAACACGCCACGATCGCGGGCCTGGCCCGGCAGCTCGGGACGTCGTGGAAGACGGTGTGGCGGGCCGTCGAACCCGAACTCGTCAAGCTGGCCCTCGATGAGACCCGGTTCGAGAACGTCACCACGCTCGGCGTCGACGAGCACATCTGGCACCATGTCGACCCCCGTAAGCGCGGCCCGAAGGAGTTGACCGGGATGGTCGACCTCACCCGCGACGAGCACGGAAAGACGCGGGCCCGGCTGCTGGATCTCGTCCCGGGCCGGTCGGGGAAGGCGTATGCCTCCTGGCTCGGTGATCGTGGCGACGCGTTCCGGAAGAACGTGCGAGTGGCAGCTCTTGATCCGTTCGCGGGTTACAAGACTGCGATCGACGACAAGCTGCAGGACGCCACCGCGGTGCTCGACGCGTTCCACGTCGTCAAGCTCGGCACCGCCGCCGTCGACGAGGTCCGCCGCCGCGTCCAGCAAGACACTCTCGGGCATCGCGGCCGTAAAGACGACCCGCTCTATGGGATCCAGACCATCCTCCGCGCCGGCGCCGAGAACCTCACCGAGAAACAACGCGCCCGCCTCGTCGCGGCGCTCGACGCTGACCCCGCGCACGAGGAGGTCTTCGTCGCCTGGCAGTGCGCGCAGGAACTCCGCTCCGCCTACCACGCGAAGGACCTGGCCGAGGGGCGACGGATCGCGGAGAAGGTCGTGGACTCATTCCACTCCTGCCCGATTCCCGAGATCGCCAGGCTCGGCCGGACACTTCGCCGCTGGCGGGACGCGTTCCTCGCGTACTTCACCACCAGTCGCGCGAACAACGGCGGCACCGAGGCCATCAACGGCATCATCGAGCTACACCGCCGACTCGCCAGAGGCTTCCGCAACCGCGACAACTACCGGCTACGCATGCTCCTCGCCGCCGGCGGACTCACACCATGACCC
>NZ_JARHXC010000266.1:0-2481 GCF_029222405.1 Microbacterium sp. Kw_RZR3
GGGTGCTGCTTGCGCAGTCGCGCGAGGGCCGCGGTGAACTCGATGAGCGGGTGGTCGACATTCGACCAGTCCACCCAGGTGATCTCGTTGTCCTGCGCGTAGCCGTTGTTGTTGCCGCCCTGCGTGCGGCCGAGCTCGTCGCCGTGCAGCAGCATCGGCACGCCCTGGCTGAGCAAAAGCGTGGCGATGAAGTTGCGCTGCTGCTGCGCCCGGCGCTTGAGCACCTCGGGGTCGTCGGTGGGTCCTTCGACACCCATGTTGCTCGAGCGGTTGTGCGATTCGCCGTCGTTGTTGTCTTCGCCGTTGGCCTCGTTGTGCTTCTCGTTGTACGAGACGAGGTCGCGCAGCGTGAAGCCGTCGTGCGCGGTGACGAAGTTGATGGATGCCACGGGGAAGCGCCCCGAGTGCTCGTACAGGTCGGCGGACCCCGTGAGGCGCGATGCGAACTCGGCGAGCGCCTGCGGCTCACCACGCCAGAAGTCGCGGACGGTGTCGCGGTACTTGCCGTTCCACTCCGTCCACTGGGGCGGGAAGTTGCCGACCTGGTAGCCGCCGGGGCCGACGTCCCAGGGCTCGGCGATGAGCTTGACCTGCGAGACCACCGGGTCCTGCTGCACGAGCTCGAAGAAGGTCGCGAGCTTGTCCACCTCGTAGAACTCGCGCGCGAGGGTCGAGGCGAGGTCGAAGCGGAAGCCGTCGACGTGCATCTCGAGAACCCAGTACCGCAGCGAGTCCATGATGAGCTGCAGCGTGTGGGGGTTGCCGACGTTCATGCTGTTGCCGGTGCCCGTGTAGTCGGTGTAGTACCGCTTGTCGTCCTCTTCGAGGCGGTAGTACGCCTCGTTGTCGATGCCGCGCATCGACAGGGTCGGGCCCATGTGGTTGCCCTCGGCGGTGTGGTTGTAGACCACGTCGAGGATGACCTCGATGCCCGCCGCGTGCAGCGCCTTGACCATCGCCTTGAACTCCTGCACCTGCTGACCGTGATCGCCGGTCGAGGAGTAGGTGTTCTGCGGCGCGAGGAACGCGATGGTGTTGTAGCCCCAGTAGTTCGACAGCCCCTTTTCTTCGAGGGTGGAGTCGTTGACGAACTGGTGCACGGGCATGAGCTCGATCGCGGTGACGCCGAGCTTTCGCAGGTGGTCGATGACGGCCGGGTGCGCGATGCCCGCGTAGGTGCCGCGCAGCTCTTCCGGAACGTCGGGATGCAGCTGGGTCAGGCCCTTGACGTGGGCCTCGTAGATGAACGTCTCGGAGTAGGGGGTCTTGGGCTGGCGGTCGCCCGACCAGTCGAAGAACGGGTTGATGACCACGCCCTTCATCATGTGCGCGGCCGAGTCCTCGTCGTTGAACGAGTCGGGATCGCCGAACTCGTAGCTGAAGACGGGCTGGCCCCAGTCGACCTGACCTTCGACGGCCTTCGCGTACGGGTCGAGCAGGAGCTTGCTCGCGTTGTAGCGCTTGCCGTTCGCGGGGTCGTACTCCCCGTGAACGCGGTACCCGTATCGCTGTCCCGGTTGGATGTTCGGGAGATACGCATGCCAGACGAACGCGTCGACGTCGATCAGCTCGAAGCACGTCTCCTTCCCGTTCTCGTCGAAGAGGCAGAGCTCGACCTTCTCCGCTCCTTCACTGAACAGGGCGAAGTTCGTCCCGTTACCGTCGTAAGTGGCCCCGAGGGGATAACTGGATCCTGGCCATACCTGCTGCACGTCGCTCACGATAGACCAGCGTTGTTTCCCCGACGGGGCGCGTCATCGCTGTTGACACCCGCCCCGGCCCCGACTATGCGCGTTCGGGCGGATGGCGCAGCAGCTCGACGCGCTCGTCGAGGTACCGCTCGAGCGGTAGGAAACCGCCTGCCGCGCTCCAGCGGACGAGCGGTTCTCCCTCGCGTATCGCGAGCGGCGTCGAGCGTTCGCCGAGGGCGGAGAGGTCGATCGGATGCCATTCGATGTGGACCGTCTCCCCCTCGGGGACTCCTCCGCGCGCGGCCGCGGCCGCGAGTTCCGCTCGTCGGCGCTGCGACTCGGCCGCGAATCCCCGGCGCACCTCGGCGCGCGAACGCACGATGTCGCCGGTGGCGAGCACAGCGTCGTCGGTGAGCAGCAGCACGCCGAGGTGCCACGCGGTTCCGCGCGCCACGATGCGCGGCGGGCGGGGGATGCCGAGCACCCGGCGTCCCTCCTGGAGCTCGCCGAGCCGTTCGCGCGGCGCGTCCGCCAGGCGTGCCCGCACCTCGTCGAAGAGTGTCGGGATCACGCGTCCGTCCCTTCCGCTCGGGCGGCCTCGGCCCGCTCCACCGCGCGCTGCGCGGCGCGCGTCGCCGCGGCGGCTTCTTTCTGCTCGCTCTCGCGCTGCTGCGCGAGGTCGTCCGCCTCGTCGGCCTCGGCCTCGGCGCGCGCGAGGTCGGCCCGCAGCCCCTCGACGCGCTCGCGTGCCCGGTCGGCGCGCTCTCGCGCCGTGGCGAGGCGACGTTCC
>NZ_JARHXC010000267.1:0-8494 GCF_029222405.1 Microbacterium sp. Kw_RZR3
GGTCACATCGTCCGCGAGGTCGACCTCGTGGAGGGCCGCGCGTTGAAAACGCGAGCGCGTCCGCTCACCGAACTGATCGGACGTCCCGTCACCGGGGCGACCCGCCACGGAAAGCACCTCGACCTCGATCTCGACGGCGTGCACCTCGGGATCGGCTTCGGCCGCGCCGGGTGGGCGACGTGGCGCGAGTCGTCAGACGCAGACGTGGAGTCGCCCGCCCCAGAGATCGCGCGATTCGTGTTCGATCACGGCATCCTGGGCATCACCGATGCGGGCGAGTGGCTCTCTGTGCAGCTCCACGTCGTGGATGCGCCCGACGACGTGCCGGCGGTGGCGAAGCTGGGACCGGATGCCATCGACCCGGGCTACTCGCGGGGAATGCTCGCGGAGGCCCTCGGGGGCCGCCGCAAACAGCTCAAGGCGCTGCTTCAGGAGCAGGAGACGCTGGCGGGGATCGGCAACGCGTACTCGGACGAGATCCTGTACGCGGCGCGGCTCTCGCCGACGGCGCACGCCTCGGCCCTGAGCGAGGACGACATCACGAGGCTGCATCTGGCGCTGCACGACACGCTCACGGCCGCGGTGATCGCGCGTCGCGGAGTGCCCATCGCCGAGCAGAAGGCCGCGAAGGTCGCGTCGATGCGGGTCCACGGTCGGACCGGCGAGCCGTGTCCCGAGGGCGACGGCGTGATCGAGGACATCCCCGGCACGAAGGGCGCCGGCCAGTGGTGCCCGTCGTGCCAGGTCCTGCCCGACGGCTCGGCGTGACGACAACGGCCCCGCACCGAGGTGCGGGGCCGTTCTGCTCGGGAGGGGTCAGGCCGTCTGGCCCGCGTGGCGGCCCTCGGCGACCTCTTCCACGAGCTTGGCGTTGAACGCGGGCAGGTCGTCGGGGTTGCGGCTCGAGACGAGACCCTGGTCGACGTGGACCTCCTCGTCGACCCACGTCGCTCCCGCGTTGCGCAGATCGGTCTGCAGCGTCGGGTAGCTGGTCAGCGTCCGACCCTTGAGGACGTCGGCCTCCGTGAGGATCCACCCGCCGTGGCAGATGACGGCGACGGGCTTGTGCTGCGCGAAGAAGTCGCGAGTGAACGACACGGCATCCGTCACGATGCGGATGTCGTCCGCGTTCTGGACGCCACCGGGAAGCACGAGGGCATCGAAGTCGCCGGCCGACGCCGAGGAGACGTCGAGGTCGACCTTCTGCTCGTGGCCCTTCTCACCCGTGATGCTGCCCTCGCTCGGCGAGACGAGCACGGCCTCCGCGCCCGCCGAGGTCACCGCCTCCCAGGGGCTGGTGAGCTCGCTGTCTTCGAAACCGTCGGTGAGCAGGAATGCGATGCGCTTGCCGCTGAGATCGGTCATGGTTCGACTCTCTCTTTCTCGATCGGGGTCTCTCCGCGCGGTGGACCGCGGGACCGTCCCGACCGGGTTCTCGATCGGGGTGTTCCCACGCTATGAACGGCGGGACCGCCTCGAACGGGGGTTGCGGATGCCGAGGCCCGGCGTTACGGCGCGGCCCCGCCTCGCGCGCACGGGCGTAGCATGGAGCGCATGTCCGGTGACACCACGTCTGACACGACCTCCGCTTCCAAGCCCGTTCTCACTCTCCTGAACGGCCCGGGCGACGAGGCGCAGAAGTCGTCCCGTCCCGCGTCGCAGTGCTGCGGCGGGGGTTCCTGCTCGCTCTGAGCAGACGGCGTTCGCCTCGCGTCAGTGGCCGACGGGAGCGGATCCCTCGACCTGATCCGCGGGCTTGCGGATGACGAAGGCACCTGCGATGAGCGGGAGCGAGATGATCGCGGCGATCATGAACGCGGTGCGCGTGCCCGTGGCATCCGCCTCGATCCCCTCGCCGGTCGCGGCCGCCACGGACGACATCACCGTGATCAGGAGCGCGATGCCCGCCGCTCCCGCCACCTGCTGCACCGTTCCGACGACGGCTGAGCCGTAGGAGTAGAACCGGGGCTCGAGTGAGCCGAGCGAGGCCGTGAACAGCGGCGTGAACGACAGAGCGAGACCGATCATCATGACGGTCTGCACCACGATCAGCAGAGCGAACGACGTCTCGGTTCCGACCGTCGTGTAGAACCACAGCGTGGCGCTGACGATGACGGCACCGGGGACGAGGAGCACCTGCGTTCCGAACCGGTCGTAGATGCGTCCGATCACCGGGCCGGCGAGACCCATGACGAGCGAACCGGGCAGGACCGCGAGGCCCGTTTCGAGCGGGGTCTTACCCAGCACCGTCTGCAGGTACAGCGGGAGAAGCGTGATCGCGCCGAAGAACGCCAGCGACATCACACCCAGCTGTGCGACGGTCAGCGTGAACGCACCCGAGCGGAATACCCGAAGATCCAGCAGCGCGGAGTCGGTGCGCTGCAGGCGGATCTGACGCCAGATGAACGCGCCCAGACCGAGCACCCCGATCGTCAGGGCGGCGATCAGGGACACGAGCGAGGTCGAGGCGGCATCCGGGTCGCCGCCGTGACCGCCGCCGATCTGGCTGAGACCGAAGACGAGGCCGCCGAAGCCGAGAGCCGACAGGATCACGGATGCCACATCGATCGGGGCCGTGCGGGTCTCGCCGAGGTTGTGGATCCAGCGCGCGCCGACGAAGAGTGAGACGAGGGCGATCGGCAGAACGATCCCGAAGATCCAGTGCCAGCCGAGGGATTGCAGGATCAGGCCCGACATCGTCGGACCGATGGCCGGCGCGAGCGCCATGACGATGCTGACGCGACCCATCATGCGGCCGCGGTGCTGCGGCGGCACGATCGTCATGATCGTCGTCATCAACAGCGGCATCATGATCGCGGTACCGGATGCCTGGATCACCCGCGCGACCACGAGGAGCTCGAAGCCCGGCGAGAGGAATGCCACGAGGGTTCCGGTCGAGAACAGCGTCATCGCGGTGATGAACACCTGTCGCGTGGTGAAGCGCTGCAGCAGGAATCCCGTGATCGGGATGACGACGGCCATCGTCAGCATGAACGCGGTGGTGAGCCACTGCGCGGAGACCGCGGTGATGCCGAGATCGCGGATGAGGAACGGGATTGCGACGTTCATCGTCGTCTCGTTCAGCATCGCCACGAAAGCGGCGGTGAGCAGCAGCCAGATCACGCGGCTCTGCGCCGTCGTGACGCCCGAGGCGGTGGGCGGGGGTGCGGTGGTGCCGGTGGCGGCCATGACGAGGTCCTTTGCGTGCGGGGGGCTTCGTGGCGCCGGAACGGCGACGTGCTCCGGTGGCAACGGTGCCCACCGGCGAGATATTCCACCGTCGAAGAAATTCGAGGAAAGAGATGCGGGTCACCGAGCCTAGCCGCCGGGGCCACGGGCCGAGCGGCGAGAGCCGATGTCGGTGAGCGGACGTAGGCTGGCCCGCATGGGCCCAGGTGGAGTCGGCGGAAGCATGTTCCGCGGTGTCGATGCGGCCGAGCAGCGTCGACGCAACGCTCAGGCGCCCCGTGTCGCGAATCTCGGTAAGCGCGTCGTCGACCTCTTCCGGCCGTACCGGGGGCGAATCGCGATCACGGTGCTGCTCGTGATCGTGGCGTCGGCGGTCGGCGTCATCCCGCCCTTGCTCGTGCAGCGCATCTTCGATGACGCGCTCTTCCCGATCGACGGCACGCCGCCGGATCTGGGTCTGCTCAGCCTTCTCGTGAGCGTGATGATCGCGTTGTTCCTGCTCTCGGCGGGATTGAACGTGGCGCAGACGTGGTTCACCGCCACGGTCGGGAACCGTGTCACGGGCGATCTGCGCACCCGGCTGTTCGATCACCTGCAGGCGATGGAGCTCGGTTTCTTCACCCGCACGAAGACCGGTGTGATCCAGTCGCGGCTGCAGAACGACGTCGGCGGTGTGTCCGGTGTGCTCACCAACACCGTCACGAGCATCCTGGGCAACGCGGTCACCGTCATCGCCTCGCTCGTGGCCATGATCCTCATCGATTGGCGGCTCACGCTGATCGCCGTCGCCCTCATGCCGTTCCTCATCTTCGTGCAGCGGCGCGTGGGACAGGTGCGCGCGCGGATCGCGGGAGAGACCCAGGAGTCGCTGTCCGAGCTGTCCGCGATCACGCAAGAGACGTTGAGCGTGTCCGGCATCCTGCTGTCGAAGTCGTTCAACCGGCAGCGAACGGAGTCGGCCCGTTTCGACGCCGAGAACGACAACCAGGTCCATCTCCAGGTGCGGCGGGCGATGAGCGGCCAGGGCTTCTTCGCGGTGGTCCAGGTCATCATGTCGAGCGTTCCCGCCGTGATCTACCTCGTCGCCGGCTTCCTGATCGCCGGGGGGACCGGGGCGATCACCGCGGGCACCATCGTGGCGTTCACGACGGTCCAGGCTCGGCTGCTCATGCCGCTCATGGGGCTCATGCGCGTGGCGCTCGACGTGCAGACGTCGTCCGCGTTGTTC
Source organism: Microbacterium sp. Kw_RZR3 (assembly GCF_029222405.1). Classification (NCBI taxonomy): domain Bacteria; kingdom Bacillati; phylum Actinomycetota; class Actinomycetes; order Micrococcales; family Microbacteriaceae; genus Microbacterium; species Microbacterium sp. Kw_RZR3. Next base: position 4,418 of record NZ_JARHXC010000267.1, read on the forward strand.
GCGCGCATCTTCGAGTACCTCGACCTGCGCCCCGCGATCGTCGACGCGCCCGACGCGCTGCCCGTGTCCGCCGCCCCCGGGCCGGTGGGGCGGATCGAGTTCCGCGATGTCGAGTTCCGCTACCCCGATGCGCCCGTGCATGCGCGTCCCACTCTCGACGGTGTGTCGTTCACGGTCGAACCCGGCCAGCACGTCGCCTTCGTCGGACCATCGGGTGCGGGCAAGACGACGATCCTCTATCTGACCCCCCGGATGTACGAGGCGAGCGCGGGATCGGTGATGTTCTCGGGAGCGGATGTGCGAACGCTCGACCGGGCGTCGATCATCGACGAGATAGGAATCGTGTCGCAGGAGACCTACCTCTTCCACGCGACCGTGCGCGAGAACCTCCGCTACGCGCGCCCCGACGCGACCGACGAGGAGATCGAGGCCGCGTGTCGCGCGGCGAACATCCACCACGTGATCGCCGGGTTCGAGGCGGGATACGACACCGTCGTCGGAGAGCGCGGATACCGCTTGTCCGGTGGAGAGAAGCAGCGCATCGCCATCGCGCGTGTACTGCTGAAAGACCCCCCGGTGCTTCTCCTCGACGAGGCGACGAGCGCTCTCGACACGGTGTCGGAGCGGATCGTGCAGGAGGCGCTCGAGACCGCGTCCCATGGCCGGACGACCCTGTCGATCGCCCACCGGTTGTCCACGGTGATCGGTGCGGATCGAATCCACGTCGTGGACGCGGGGCGCATCGTCGAGTCGGGCACGCACGCCGAGCTTCTCGCCGCGGGCGGTCTGTACGCGAGCCTCGCGGCCGAGCAGCTCGCGGCGACGTTCGTGCTCGCGGAGGAGGAGCGGGATGCCGCGGGCCTCGCCCGCGCGGCGCTGCCCGCGCGTCGTGCCGACGAGGCGCCCGCCTGAGCTGTGGCGCGCGGGTGACTTCGGGCCGGCGAAAGGCCCGGAGCGCGGTGTGGACCGGTGGCTTCGACAGGCTCAGCCACCTGTGTGGGCTCAGCCACCTGTGTGGGCTCAGCCACCTGTGTGGGCTCGGCCACCTGTGTGGGCTCGGCCACCTGTGTGGGCTCGGCCACTTGTGCGCGAGTCCCTGACAGCGGGCGTTCTGGGCCTCCTCCGAGGTCCCTGAGCCTGTCGAAGGGACCGCCCCGCGGCGTCAGCCGGGCAGCGTCTCCAGGAACGCCTCGAGAGCGATGCGATACGCGGGATCAGGGTGCGTCTCGGCGATGCGGAGCAGCGGCGGGAGATCGAGCGTGCGGATCAGCGCTCCGCGCTGCGCGATCGCGGCGTCCGCCCCGGCCGCGCGCAGCACCGCGATGCCCTCGCCGAGGGCTTCGAGGTAATCGCGCAGCACGTCGAGCTCGCCGAGGCGCTGCGTGATCGACCCCCCGTCGCGGCGCTGCCGCCACTCGACGATGACGTCGGGGATCACGTCGAACGCCTCGGCGCTCGTGTACATCCGCTGCGCCAGCACCTGATCCTCGTAGTACCGCCCCTCGGGGAAGCGGAGACCGTGTTCCCGCCAGAAGGCCGTGCGACTGAGCTTCGACCACGCGACGATGTTCCCGGATGCCGCGGGGTGCGCCGCGAGCGTGGTCCGCTGTCGCGCCGGGTCGGTGGCGGCCGCGACCCAGGGCTGAACGTCGCCCGGGGTGTAACCCGGGCCCTCGGCATCCGGTCGAAGGCGTACGTACGCTCCCACCACGAAATCGCTGCTCGTGCGATCGAGCGTGTTCGCCAGCCGGGTCAGGGCGTCGGGTCGCAGGAGGTCGTCGGCATCGAGGAAGGCCGTGTACGGCGTCTCGACCCGCGCGAGCCCGGTGTTTCGCGCCGCGCCGAGTCCGCGTTGCTTCTCGTGGCGGACGACGCGGAAGCGCGGGTCGGCGGCTGCCGCGTCCGCGAACAGATGCCGGGTGTCGTCGGTGGACGCGTCGTCGACGAGCACCGCGGTCCAGTGTCGGTGCGTCTGCGCGCGGAGGGAGTCGAGGGCCTCTTCGGCGTAGTCGGCGACGTTGAAGCCGGGAATGATGACAGTGACGCCCGTGGTGCTCACTCGGGCGATCCTACGGCGGTCACGGCAGCCTGGACCGCTCGGGCGACCGGTTCCAAGGAAGCCGTCAGCCCGTGCGGGAAGGTGAACCTGACCGCGGTGCGCGCCTCGTCGTGGGAGAGGCCGAGCGCCAGGAGGACGTGCGAGGCTTCGTCGCTGCCCGCGGCGCACGCCGACCCGCTGGACGACACGATGCCGCGACGTTCCAGCTCGAGCAGGACGGTTTCGCCGTTCGTACCCGGGAAGACGAAGCTCGCGGTGGCCGGAAGGCGCCGAGACGGGTGTCCGGTGAGCCGCGCACCCGGGACCAGGTCGAGCACCCGCGCGATGAACTCGTCGCGCAGACCCGAGACGCGCTCGGCCTCGCCGGCGCGTTCTGCCTCGGCGAGTTCCAGCGCGCGGGCGATCGCGACCGCGCCCGCGACGTCGGGGGTGCCGGATCGGCGCCCGCGTTCCTGCCCCCCGCCGTGCAGCAGCGGTTCGAAAGGGAGACGCCCCCGCACGGCGAGGATCCCCGTGCCCTTCGGGGCGCCGATCTTGTGCCCGGCGACCGTGAGCGCGTCGGCCCCGAGCCCCGCGAGGGGAAGCCACCCCGCGGTCTGGACGGCGTCGAGGTGCACGGGGACGCGCCGGTCGTGGGCGACGGCGACGAGGGCGGCGGCATCCTGCACCGTGCCGATCTCGTTGTTCGCGTATCCGACGCTCACCAGTGCGGTGTCATCGCGGAGCGCGCCGGCGAGCGTATCCGGAGTCAGGGTGCCGGTCGAGTCGACCCGGGCGTGCGTGACGTCGACTCCGTGCAGACGAGCGAGGTAGTCCGCTGACGCGAGGACGGACTCGTGCTCGATCGCGGTCGTGACGAGGTGCTTCTTGCCGGAGCCGAGGACGAGTCCCTTGATCGCGGCGTTGTTGGACTCGGTGCCGCCGGAGGTGAAGAGAATGTCGCTCGTCCGCATCCCGAGCACTCCGGCGACGCGTGATCGCGCGTCGTCCAGGGCGGATGCCGCTGCCTCGCCGACCTCGTGATGGCTCGACGGATTACCGAAGAACCGCGTGAGGTAGGGCGCCATGGCCTCGAGCACTTCGGGGCGCACGGGGGTTGTGGCGGCGTTGTCGAGGTAGAGGCTCACGCCGTCTCGATCTGGATGTCCAGGCCCAGGTCGAGCGCGGGAGCGGAGTGGGTGAGAGCGCCGACCGAGATGACGTCGACGCCCGTTTCGGCGATGGCGCGGACGGTGTCGAGCGTCACGCCGCCCGAGGCTTCGACCTGAGCGGCGCCGGCGATGCGGGCGACGCCGAGACGCAGGTCGTCGATGGAGAAGTTGTCGAGCATGATCGTGCCGACGCCGGCGGCCAGCACCGCGTCGATCTGGTCGAGCCGGTCGACCTCGACCTCGACGTGCGTGGTGTGGGGGAGGCGGGCGATCGCCCCTTCGAGCGCCTGCGTGACGGACAGCCCTCCGGAGGTGAGCACGGCGAGGTGGTTGTCCTTGGCCATGACCGCGTCGGAGAGCGAGAAGCGGTGGTTGTGTCCTCCGCCGTCACGCACTGCCTGGCGCTCGATCGCGCGAAGGCCCGGTGTGGTCTTGCGCGTGTCGACGATGCGTGCACCGGTGTGCGCGACTTCGGCGACGTACCGGCTGGTGAGGGTCGCGATGCCGGACATCCGCTGCACGAAGTTGAGCCCGATGCGCTCGGCGGTGAGCACGGCGCGCGCGGGACCCGAGACCGTCGCCAGCGTGTCGCCCGGGGCGAACCGCTCGCCGTCGGCCACGTGCTGCTCGACGACGATCGAAGGATCGGTGAGGGTGAAAGCGGCCGCGAACACCGCCGCGCCGCTGAAGACCCCGTCGACGCGGGCGACGAGGGCGGCGCGGGCGACGGCATCCGCGGGGATGAGCGTCTCGCTCGTCAGGTCGCCCCAGGGGGCGTCCTCGGCCAGAGCGGCTGAGACGACGCGTTCGATCGCGGCACGGGTCAGCATGCGAAGGCCTCCTGAACGGGCGGGATGGATGCCATGG